>NZ_PINZ01000028.1:0-41397 GCF_002810305.1 Halomonas sp. 141 | reverse complement strand
GGAAGGCAACAACCAGGGAATCCCCTTCCTTTCCGTCGTCAGACGGCAGCGCAAGCTGAGGGAGGGGAGGAGGTCAAGTCGAACAGCAGGCTGCTGTGGTCACTGCTTTTCAGCGTGGCGGCCTGGGTCAGGTCGCCATCGGCAATATGACGCACTACGCTGGCGGCATAGCGTGGGTCACCGCCCAGCCGACCCGCCACATCCCTGATCACCCAGCCCATCAGCAGCGTCACGGGTAGACCAATGATCAGCAGAATGACCGCCGAACGCACCAGCCCAGTGACAAAGGCAGCATCGATATCGTCCACATAAACACCCGCCGCCATGGACCAGCCCCATTCGGGTAAGTGGGCCACATAGCTCACCTTGGGCGATTGCTCTTCCCCCGAGATGCGTCGCGAGTAGTAGTCCACGTGGCCACCGCCCGCCTGGGCCACGTCACGCAGTACGCTGTAAAGGCGCATACCACTGGCGTCCTGGAAGTTGGTCATGTCTTCGCCACGGGGGCGGTTGGGGTGTGACACGATGGCCAGCTGGTTGTCGAACGCAAACACGTACTCGCCGTCACCAAAGCGTACGCTGGCAAGGTTGTCGATGGCCCGCTGCTGCGCTTCATCGACGCTCAGTTCACCGCTGGCGGCACGGGCCTGCAGATCGGCGAGCTGACCGTGAACGCTGTTGACGATGTACTGGATGCTGTCGCGGCGTTCATTGGCGATGGTCTGGCGGTTTTCCCACGCCAGCCAGCCCACCAAAAGCAGCATGGCCACCCAGATGATGCCCAGCGTGCTCCAGAGTTTCTGTGTTGTGGTCAGGTTGTTCATGGCGTCCTTATATCAAACGAGTTCAGTGAGTAAGCCTTCACTTTTATCGGCCATGGTGCATGCAACCTTAGTAGAAAATCTTCATTTCACTAAATTTTACAATTGATAATTCTAAAAGGTAATAAACATATAATATTTTGTGCGCTACACTGGGTGAAATGCCTAACGCATGCGGTCAACTGCTGGAGGTCCATCATGCAACGCCCCGTCGTCACGCCCTTTTTCGATGAGCCAACCAACACGTTCAGTTACGTGGTGAGAGACCCCGATGGCACCGCCTGCGCCATCATCGACTCCGTACTCGATTTTGATTACGCCGCTGGGCGAACCGATACCCGTTCAGCGGAGCAGATCATCTCGTTCGTGCGCCGTGAAGGGCTAAACGTGGCCTGGATACTGGAAACCCACGTCCATGCCGACCACCTTTCGGCGGCCCCCTATTTGCACGCCCAGTTGGGCGGCAAGACCGGCATTGGAGCGCACATCGTCGAGGTACAGGAGATCTTCGGCAAGGCCTTCAATGCGGGCACCGAGTTTGCTCGGGACGGTAGCCAGTTCGACGCGCTGTTCCAGGAGGGTGATACCTTCATGATTGGAGCCCTGGAGGCCAGCGTGCTGCATACGCCTGGCCACACGCCCGCCTGTTTGACCTATGTGGTGGGGAATGCCGCGTTTGTCGGCGATACGCTGTTCATGCCCGACTACGGCACCGCCCGCTGTGATTTTCCCGGTGGCGATGCCCGCACTCTCTATCGTTCGATTCAGAAAGTGCTGGCCCTGCCTGACACGACACGGCTGTTTTTGTGCCACGACTACAAGGCCCCGGGGCGTGACGTGTACCAGCACGAAACCAGCGTTGCCGAGCAGCGCCAGGCCAACGTTCATGTGCATGAGGGCATTAGTGAAGACGCCTTCGTGCGTATGCGCACCGAGCGAGATGCCACCCTGGGCATGCCTCGGCTGATCATCCCGTCGGTGCAGGTCAACATGCGGGCTGGGGAGCTGCCCCCCGAGGAAGACAACGGTCAGGTGTATCTCAAGGTGCCGCTCAATCGTTTCTGAATCTTTTCAACCCACGTAATACGAGGAGCAGACGGTGGACGTAATGGCAAGCCTGCAAGGGCTGGTGGGGGGCGTGTTGATTGGGCTCTCCGCCGTTTGGTTGATGGGGGCGCTGGGGCGTGTTGCCGGCATCAGCGGGATCATTGGAGGGCTGGTGCTTCAGCGGCCCAAGGGCGATAGCGCCTGGCGGGTGGCTTTTTTGGCGGGCCTGGTCAGCGGCCCGCTGCTGGTCATGGCGCTGGGCGGAGGCCTGGGCAATGTGGCTGGCAACCCCGGTGCAGTGATTGGCGCGCCTGCCGGTGGCGTCTCGTTGATGCTGTTGGCGGGCCTGCTGGTGGGGCTGGGCACCGGGCTGGGCAGCGGCTGCACTAGTGGCCACGGCGTATGTGGTTTGGCGCGCTTGGCGCCGCGTTCCATGGCGGCCACGGGCATGTTTCTGGTGACCGCCATCGCCACGGTGTATGTGGTTCGTCATGTCATTGGGGGTGGCGTATGAGCCGGGCCGCGTTGAAAACGGCAGCGGGCTACGTGGCCGGGCTGCTGTTTGGGTTAGGGCTGGCTATTTCCGGCATGACCGACCCAGCGAGGGTGCTGGGGTTTCTGGACATCGCGGGCGCCTGGGACCCCACGCTGATGTTCGTGCTGGGGGGCGCGGTGTGCACCACGTTTGTCGGTTACCGGCTGGTGTTTGCTCGGGGGCAGCCGCTGTTGGCCGGTGGCTTTCAACTGCCCACGCGCCAGGAGCTGGATGGCAAGCTGCTGGGCGGTGCGGCGCTGTTTGGAGTGGGTTGGGGGCTGTCCGGCTACTGCCCAGGGCCTGCCATTGCTTCTTTGGGCGGCGTCACGCTGCCGTTACTGGCCATGTTGGCGGCCATGATGTTGGGCTGGTGGGGGGCTGCACGCCTGTCTCGCTAGCACCACCGAACCAACGCGGCATGTTGTCGCCCTTGCCTCTGTCGGCAGGGGCGTTTTTTTTGATCTGCGGCAAGGGTTTTCGACCGGCGCTTAACGCTCGGTTAATACGCTTTTGTCATGCTGCTTCCATAACAAGGAAACCGCTATGCACGTCCTATTGATTGAAGATGACCCGCTGGTGGCGTCGGGTATTCGCGCCGGACTGATGATGTATCACTTTGTGGTCGAGCACGTGACGTCGTTACAGGCAGCGCGGCAGGCCATGCAGAGTGTCGCCAGCGACGTGGTCATCCTCGACCGTGGGTTACCGGATGGCGATGGCTTGACCCTGCTGCAAGCCTGGCGTGACGAGGGGGTCACCACGCCGGTGCTGGTGCTTACGGCCAGAGATGCCGTGCGTGACCGGGTGGATGGGCTGCAAACCGGTGCCGACGACTACCTGATCAAACCCTTCGACCTGGATGAGCTGGTCGCGCGCCTGCATGCGCTGTTGCGGCGTGTGGCAGGACGCAGCCAGGGCTTGACCGTGCACGGCACCCTGACCCTGGACCCGGCTGCCCGAGAAGTGAGAGTGGCCGATCACCTGGTTGCCCTGTCGCGTCGTGAACTGGTGCTGCTGGAAGCTTTCCTGCATGCGCCGCGCAGCGTGCTTTCCGCCGACCAGCTCAAGGATAGCCTGTATGGCTTGAGCGACGATGTCGAAAGCAACGCGCTCAATGTGCACATTCACCACCTGCGGCGCAAATTGGGCAGCGGCATCATCGAAACCGTGCGTGGGTTGGGGTATCGGTTGGGCAAGCCCGAGGCGGTCCAGGTGCCCGGCCAGCGGCCCAAGGGGCAGCGATGAGCCTGCGCGCACGGCTACTGTTGACGCTGGGCATCACGCTGGTGCTGCTCTGGGGCGTGGCTGCCGCGTGGCTGTTGAACGATTTGCAGGCGTCTTTCGTGCGCACCCTCGACCAGCGGCTGGCCCAGTCGGCGCGCATGGTGGCTGGGCTGGTTCATCAGCTGCCGCCAGAGGTGTGGGAGCAGAACATGACTGCCGCGCTTTCCATTCCACCCATTGAAGGGCTGGCCTGCCAGGTGCACTCGCCACGTGGAGAGATCATTGCACGGACCCACGCCAATATGGAGGCCGTGTTGGCTCCCGGTCAGCACGGCCATAGCTACCGTCAGGAAGGGGAGACCACCTGGCGTGTGTTCACCTACGAGCGAGGTGGGCTGATCATCACCACGGCAGACCGCATGGATGAGCGCAACCTGCTGCTGGGCGGCATCGTGCGGGTGGCTGTGGTGCCGTTCGTGGTGGCGCTGGTGGGTAGCCTGGTCGCCCTGTGGATTGGGGTATGGCGTGGGCTGGCGCCACTGTCACGTTTGCGCGCCTCCCTGGCCAGCCGCCATCCGGAAGCGCTGGCGCCGGTGTCTACCTATGGTGTGCCCAAGGAGATCAAGCCGCTGATCGACACGCTCAATGGGCTGTTGGTGCGCGTTCAACAGACGCTGGTGCGCGAGCAGCGCTTCACCAACGATGCCGCCCATGAGCTGCGTACGCCGCTAACGGCTATCAAGACCCACCTTCAAGTGGCGCAGCGGGCAGAAGGCCCGCTGGCACGCGAAGCCTTGAGCCACGCCGAAGAAGGCGTGGTGCGGCTGGCCGATACGCTGGATCAGCTGCTCACCCTGGCCCGGGTGGAAGGGCGCATGCGTTTCGACGATGGCGAACCCTGCAGCGTCGTTCCGGTGGTCGAGCTGGCCGTCACCGATAGCGTGGTCGACCCAGCACAGTGCCGCGTGCCTGAGGCATTACCCGATGTGCAGCTGGCCATGCCTCGTGAGCTGGCGATTACCGCGCTGCGCAATCTGCTGGACAACGCTGTACGCCATGGGCCTGCCAACGCGCTGATTCACCTGAGCGTGCAGCGTTTGGGTGGTCGGGTCACGTTCACCGTGGCCGACGAGGGGCCAGGGGTGGATGACGCCACGCTGAAACAGCTAACGCAACGATTCTGGCGGGCCAGCAAGCACCAGGGCAGTGGCCTGGGGTTGGCCATCGTGGCCGCCATCGCCGAGCGCTTTGGCGGCAGCGTTCACTTTGCCAATGCACCCACCGGAGGTTTCCTGGCCCACCTCACGGTGCCCGAAGTGCTACCACCACACGCGTCATCACCAACGACGACATTACTGCAAGACCCAACATAACAAGCAATGCCAAGGGGGAAGAATGCCATACATCCAATCGACGCACGTCGGCCTGCTGGCGGGGGCCTGCTTGCTGGCAAGTGCTGCCATGGCCCAGGCGGGAGACCCGGAACGGGGGCAAACCGCCGCCGCCACCTGTGTTGCCTGCCACCAGGCAGACGGCAGCGGCATGAACATTCCGGGCGGCGAGTCCTGGCCGCGCCTGGCGGGGCTGGATGCCGACTATCTGGCCAAGCAACTGCACGACTATCAGTCCGGTGAGCGGCAAAACGCCACCATGCTGACCTTTGCCAACATGCTCAATGACCAGCAAATCGCCGATGTGGCTGCCTACTACAGCCAACTGCCCGCGACACCAGGCCAAGGCGGCGACGTGGAAGACAGCTTGCTGGCGCGTGGCCAGCAGCTGGCCGAACGTGGCGACTGGAATGCCTACATCGTGTCGTGTCAAAGCTGCCATGGGCCCGGCGGCTACGGAGTGGGCAGCGACTTTCCCGGGATTGCCGGGCAGCATGCAGGCTATATCAGCGCCCAATTGCACGCATGGAAAAACGATACCCGTCATAACGATCCACAACACCTGATGGGCGCCGTGGCCAAGCGCATGAACGATGACGACATTGCCGCCGTCTCGGCCTGGTACGCCGCTCAACCCCCTCAACGCGACCAGGAGGCTAGCCAATGATGACGCGTCCAACGACCTTGACGTTCACCTTGTCGGGCGGCCTTCTGGCCTCGGCAGCCGCGCTGGCGCTCTATGCAGGCGCGGTGTCGGCCCAGCAGCCGCGTGCCGATGACGCCCTGGACATGCTGGTCCACGAGCCGCCCACCATGGACGACCTGGAAGCCTCCGATCTGCACCCGGAGCTCAAGAAAGTCATTCGCTACGGCTACGACCTGTTCACGGATACCCAGCAGCTGCGCGGTGAGTACGTGTACAACGATATGAACTGCTCCAGCTGCCACCTGGGAGAAGGGCGCGTGCCGTTCAGCGCGCCGGTATGGGCCGCCGCCATCACGCTACCGGATTTTCGTGGCAAGAATCAGCACGTCAACAATCTGGAAGAGCGCATTGCCGGATGTTTTGCCTACTCCATGAACGGCACACCGCCGGCGTACGGCAGCGATGAAATGCTGGCGTTGAGCGCCTACCACCAGTGGCTGGCCACGGGGGCGCCCATGTACCCCGACAAGCCCATCTATGGGCGAGGCTTTCCAGCCCCCGAGCATGAAGAAGCGCCCAGCTATGCCCGAGGGGAAACGGCCTACCTGGAAAATTGCGCTCTGTGCCATCAGTCCGACGGCTCAGGCCACTACGAAAACGGGGAATACGTCTTTCCACCGCCCTGGGGCGATGGCTCCAACAACTGGGGGGCCGGCATTGTTCGGGTAGAAACCATGGCAGGCTTCATCTATCAGAATATGCCGCTGGGCCAGCCACGCTCGCTCACCGGCCAGCAAGCCTGGGACATCGCCTACTACATCAATAGCCAAGAGCGCCCCCAGGACCCACGCTACACCGGCGATATCGCCGAAACCGCCGAGCGCTTCGGCCCCACCTTCCACAACCGTTCGCTCTACGGCCACACCCGTGAGCATGACGGCCACGTCCTCGGCGACCACGACAACTACGGCGAAAACGGTAACATCCAACCCTGGAACGTCGGCGCCCCGCGTTTTCAGCACCTTTCGGAGGAGTAGCAGCTGTGGGGTGGGCGGCGGCTGCCCGTAACGATGAGGCCGCCGCCACGTTCGGTGGCCCCATCGGCAACGCTGGCGCGTTGCTTCGCGGGTGCGCTCCGCTTACGCCGCGCTACGGGTACATCGCCAACATCACTCCCAATACGTCACTACGTCAAATCGCGGCACCTCTGTAGCGCGGCGTAACGATTGAGCGAGAGCAACGAGCGAAAGAGGCACCCGCGGAGGCGGCGCCAGCCGCCCTGATGGTGCCACAGCACCCACAGCATCCTCGAATGACAACATGCCACCGCCACCCCCGGTGCCTTCATCGGCAACGCTCTCCGCGTTGCTTCGCGGGTGCGCTCCGCTTACGCCGCGCTACGGTATGTCGCCAGCATCACCCCCAATACGTCACACGTCAAATCGCGGCACCCCCGTAGCGCGGCGTAACGACTGAGCGAGAGCAACGAGCGAAAGAGGCACCCGCGGAGGCGGCGCCAGCCGCCCTGATGGTGCCACAGCACCCACAGCATCCTCGAATGACAACATGCCACCGCCACCCCCGGTGCCCTCATCGGCAACCCTTTCCGCGTTGCTTCGCGGGTGCGCTCCGCTTACACCGCGCTACGGTATGTCGCCAACATCAATCCCAATACGTCACCACGTCAAATCGCGGCACCCCTGTAGCGCGGCGTAACGATTGAGCGAGAGCAACGAGCGAAAGAGGCACCCGCGGAGGCGGCGTCAGCCGCCCCGGTGGCGCCGGAGTCATTACCCCAACACGATATCTCTAAAAGCCACAGCCACCTTGGGCGTGGTGGCTAGTCTGGCCTCCATGCTTACGGTGCTTCGCTGCCCATCATGTCCAGAAGGCGGGCTTCGTTGGGCATGCCCTGGATGCGGTCGATGCGTAGCAGGCCTGTGTCGGTTTCGCGTTGGTAGGCGCTGGTGGGGGTGGCGTATAGGCCCAGTTCGTCGAAAAGCTGGTTATTGGCATAGACCTGCTCTTCGATATCGCGAGGTTGCGCACTGGCGCTCAGGGATTCGCCTTCGCTATGGCGGTGCAGGGCCTCGGCGGGGTCGTCGGCACCGAGGAGGGTGGCGGCGAGGGCGGGGCTGTTTGGCGCCAGAATGCCTACCATGATGTGGCGTAACTGAACTTCACCGGCTTCCACCCAAGGGCGAGCTTGTTGCCATAGCTGGCGGCAGTAAGGGCAGTTGGCGTCGGTGAAGGTGTAAATCACGCGGGGGGCGTCCGGGTTGCCGTCTTGAATCCAGTGGCTCTCTTCCAGCAGTTGCCAGGTTTCGGCTTCGAGCGGGACGCGCACATGTTCGTCCAGCTGCGCTTCGGTCAGGTCATTGCCCGCGCTGTCCATCAGTGTGCCGACAATGGCGTGTTCGCCGTCGGCGGTCAGGTAGATGGCCATATCCTGGCCTTGCACGCTGGCGCCGTAGCCGCGCATACCGCCGGGGGCCTCGAACTGCCCGTGAATGCTGATGCCCTGGTCGGCCAGGGCTTGCACCGGGGCGGGTAGAGCATCGGCCTGGCTGGTAATGGCAAAGCCGCTCAGCGCAGCCAGCATGGTCAGACGGCCCGTCTGAATGGGAAACATCCGTTGCATCACTTTATCCTCAAATAGGCCGCACTCGCGGCAGCGGGTAACTCATGATTACGCTGTAGAAGGCTTAACGAATACGTGATAGCCCATCGTTCAGGGTGGCTCGGGAAAGCTCGCCAAAGTGGGTGCTGACCAATTGGCCCTGGGCATCATAATAAAGCGTGGTGGGCATGGCGTGGGCACCTGTCACTTGACCCAGCGCATTGCGCGGGTCTTGCCAGACGTTGTCGAGCTGAAAGCCATGTTCTGCCATGAAGCGGTTGATCTGTGGAAGACTCTCCCCCTGATTGATGAACACGAACGTCACGTCCTGCTCCTGCTGCTGAGCCGCTTCGAAGACCGGCATTTCGCGAATGCAGGGCGGGCACCAGCTGGCCCACAGGTTCACTACCATGGGTTGGCCCTGTTGCTGAGCCAGCTCCGGGAGGCTGATGGGGGTGTCTTCCAGGGTGCTGAGCGGGGTGGTGGGCAGCGGCCGGGTCTGCTGTTCGATGAGCAGGGTGCTGCCCAGCGTGACGCCCCACACCAGACCGCCGGTGAGCATGGCCGCGCCCAGCGGCGCGCGTTGACGCGGCGAGCGCCACAGTGCCCAGACGCCATACCCTATCCCGGCCAATGCACCGGCCAGCAGATCAAAGCCACCGTCACGAATATCCAGCCGCGCGAGCAGGCCGTCGTATTCCCCCCAGTAACGCACGACGAATACCAGCCTGGCCGCCAGCAGGGCGACCATCAGCAGGGTAAACAGGGTATCGCTGACCGAAACCTGCTGGCGCCTGCCCAGCAGGGCGCCTACCAACAGGGCGAGTAAGAAGGCAAAACCGATGATCAACTGATGCAGGCTGAACCCCATGGGGCCAATGGCCAGGCTTTGTTGCAACATAAACGCTCACGTATCCACCGTCGAATTGGATGGACAGTGTCGCAGGAAAGGATTATTAAAGGATTATCTTGTTCTGTCCTGAGACGTTATGTCGCAAGGCGTCAGGCGTTAGCCACCAGCCAGAGCACGGCATAGGGAGGCAGGGATGCCGGCGGGTGAAGCGAAGACGAGGTATCCAGCGGCTGCCAGGCGTGCTGCTGCAGTCGCTGAGTCAATGCCTCGCCGCCCTGGTCGAGGGCTATGCGGCGGTCGGTGACGTTGAACAGGGCCAGCAAGCGTCGGCCATTGGCCAGCGGACCGCGCTCGATGGCCAGCAGCTCTGCTGGCGTGCTGATGACCTGCTGGGGCACGTTGGGGTGAAAGCAGGGCTCCTGACGGCGAAGGTCCAGCAGCCGACGCAGGGCATGGAAGACATCGTGGGTGGGGGTGGAGGGGCTTTCCAGCAGCAGCTCCAGTTCGTCCAGCGGCCAGCGACGCCGGTTGATGGAGCGCAGCCGACCGCTGCGCTCGACACCTTCGACATCGTTGAGCGTGCCGGTCAAGGTGTGCAGGTAAAGCGCAGGAATGCCTTGCAGGCTGAGCATGATGGCCTGACTGCACAGGAAGCGCGCAATTTGCCAAGGGTCGGGGCCGCGCCGGGTGCCGCGCATGGCCTCGAACCAGGTAATGTTGATTTCGTAGGGTGTGTCGCTGCCGTCCGGGTTGCTGCGCATGCTGACGAAGCCACCGAAGCGGTGCATCAGCTCCAGCAGGGCGTCCCGTTCGTGGTCCGGCAGCAGGCCCTCCAGCGGGCGTACCCCGATGCCGTCGTGGCTAGCGGTAAAGTTGAGGTAAGTGCAGTGTTCAGGCAGCACCGGCAGGCTGGCTAGCCAGCCTTGCAGGGTGCTGGCCTCCCCACGGGTGAGGGTGTGCAGCAGCAGCGGGGGCAGCGCGAACTGGTATACCATGTGCGCTTCGTCCGGCGGGCCTTCCGCCAGGCGTTCGAGGCCGAAATAGCTGATGTTTTCGGCGTGGGGCACGTTGGTTTCGGTGATGATCAAGGTGCCGGGGGCGATCTCATCGACGATGGCGCGTAGCAGGCGCACCACGGTATGGGTTTCGGGCAGGTGAATACAGGCCGTGCCCAGCCGCTTCCACAAGAATGCCACGGCATCGAGGCGGATGATCCTCACTCCCTGCTGCAGATAAAACAGCAGGATGCCGACGAATTCCAGCAGGACATCCGGGTTCTCGAAATTCAGGTCGATCTGGTCTTCCGAAAACGTGGCCCACAGGTGGCGTGTGCCCCGGCGGGTGGAGACAGGCACGAGCAGCGGGCTACTGCGTGGCCGCGTGACCTGAGAAACATCGGTGTCAGGGTCCACCTCGATAAAGTAGTCCCGCCCCGGCAGGCTGCCGGTCAGGTAATCCACGAACCACAGCGATTCACGGGAAACGTGGTTGAGCACCAGGTCGCCCATCACGTCATAGTGGCTGGCCAGGTCACGGATATGCGACCAGTCTCCCAGTTCGGGGTTGACCTCCCGGTAATGGATGACCGAAAAACCGTCGTCGCTGCTCCAGGGGAAGAAGGGCAGCACGTGCACCCCGCTGATCGTCTCGCCCAGGTGGCGCTGCAGAAAGTGGTTCAGTACGCCCAGTGGGGGCGTGCCGTCTGCCACGATGGAGTCACCATAGCTGATGACCCACTGATCCTTTTCGCTCCATGTTGGTGCAATGCCGCTCTGCTCAGCAGATAAAGGCGCCGCTGGAAGCAGCGGTCGGAAGTGTGCCAAATGCTGTTCGAGGCGCCGCTGTACTTCCCCTGCGCGCTCGCCGTACAGGTGGGTCAAGTAACGCTGTAGCCTGAGCTCAAATGCCGTCATGGGTGCCTCCTTTCAATCAACCTTCGACAAACGCTGCAGCTTGTGTGCCAAATCGTTACAATATAGGAGAATACTGTGCGAAATGACGTACAAGTCATGAGTACGCCTGCTTTTGCAGGCACGACAAGCGGTAGTGGGATGGTTTACCCAACGATCCTTGAAGAGTTCTTAAAATAGCTTACAAAACAAGAGATAGCAGGCGGCCCGTTGGCACGGCTGGTATCTACGGGGCTGACACGCTGAGCGCACTTGAGGGTGCGTGCCGACAATAGGTTGACTGCCATGCATTGTCCTTTTTGTGGTGCAAACGATACGCGAGTAACGGATTCACGCCTGGTGGCCGACGGTGACCAGGTGCGTCGCCGTCGCCAGTGTGCAAGCTGCCATGAGCGCTTCACGACCTATGAAACGGCGGAGCTGATCATGCCCAGGGTGGTGAAGTCGGATGGCTCGCGGGAGACCTTCAGCGAGGCTAAATTACGAGCTGGCATGCTGCGGGCGTTGGAAAAGCGCCCGGTCAGCGCGGAAGCCATCGAAGCCGCCGTGGAGCGTATCCGCCAATCCCTGCGCGCCCGCGGTGACCGCGAGGTGAATGCCCGTGACGTGGGCGAGGCCGTCATGCAGGCGCTACGCAGCCTGGATCAGGTGGCGTATATTCGCTTTGCGTCGGTGTATCGTAAGTTTCAGGATCTGGACGAGTTTCGGGCTGAAATCGACCGGCTGTCTCAGGAACCTGCTCAAGAGCCTGGCGATGACGCTGCCAGTGGGCCCGCGTCGAAAGAGGCTGAAGGATGAGCCTGTTCTCTGTTGCAGACCACCGTTTCATGGCCCGCGCCCTGAAACTGGCCCGCCAGGGCCTGTATACCACGGACCCCAATCCCCGCGTGGGGTGCGTCATCGTCCGCTACGATCGTTCGGCCGAAGGGCAGGTCGTGGGCGAAGGCTACCACTTACGCGCCGGTGAGCCGCATGCCGAAGTGCATGCGTTGGCAGCCGCAGGGGAACAGGCCCGTGGCGCCACGGCCTATGTGACGCTGGAGCCCTGTTCCCATACCGGGCGTACCGGCCCCTGTGCCGTGGCGCTGGCCAATGCCGGTGTAGGGCGCGTGGTAGTGGCCATGGGGGACCCCAATCCGCAAGTGAGTGGGCGGGGGATAGAGCATTTGAGAGCTGCCGGTATCGAGGTTCACGTGGGCCTGCTTGAGCAGGATGCACGGGCGCTCAATCCCGGGTTCGTGTTGCGCATGCAGTCACGGCGTCCGTTCGTGCGCTTGAAAATGGCGATGAGCCTGGATGGTCGAACGGCCATGGGCTCAGGGGAGTCGCAGTGGATCACTGGCCCGCAGGCGCGCACCCAAGTGCAGCGCCTGCGGGCACGCTCCAGCGCGATTCTCAGTGGCGTGGAGTCCATGATCATGGACGATGCGCGGCTGACGTTGCGGCCCGAACAGCTGGCGCTACCCCAGGCCGAAGAGATCGTACGGCGCCAGCCGCTGCGGATCATTCTGGATTCTCGGTTGCGGCTGCCGCTGGCGGCGGCCTGCCTGCGTGAGCCGGGGCGCACGCTGATCATCACCACCGACCAGCACAGCCCCGACAAGCGTCAGCGACTGGAGGCGGCTGGTGCCGAGATTCAGGTGTTGCCCAGCGACGCCGGCGGGCGCGTCGAGCTTGCTGACATGCTGCGCTGGTTAGCCGATAATGAGCAGGTAAACGAACTACTGGTAGAGACCGGTGCGACGCTGGCCGGGGCACTGCTGGACGCGCAGCTGGTCGATGAGTTGCAGCTGTTCGTCGCTCCTACACTACTCGGGGGCGATGCCCGGCCGCTGTTCGAGTTGCCGGGGATCACCCGAATGGCGGATCAAAAGCGCCTGGTGATCAAGGAGTTTCGCCAGGTAGGCCAGGACTGGCAGATTATCGCGACCCCCCGGGTCGACTAGCGCAAGCGGCCATAGCAAGGTACCCTGACGCCCGAAATCGCATCCCATGCGACCACTTTTTTTGGAGATTCCATGGCGCACTCCGCTTCTGAGGGCCTGTCCCCTATCGCCGAGCTGGTGGAAGACATTCGCCAGGGCAAAATGGTGATCCTCATGGACGATGAGGATCGCGAAAACGAAGGCGATATCATCATGGCGGCCGAACTGGTCAAGCCAGAGCATATCAACTTCATGGCGCGCTACGCCTGCGGTCTGATCTGCATGCCCATGACCCGAGAACGCTGCGAGCAGCTTAACCTGCCGCTCATGGTGCGCGACAACGGGTCCGGTTTTGGCACCAAGTTCACGCTGTCCATCGAGGCAACCGAAGGCGTGACCACCGGCATCTCTGCCGCTGACCGCGCACGCACGGTGCAGGCCGCCGCCGCACCCAATGCCAAGCCCACGGATATCGTGCAGCCCGGCCATATCTTCCCGCTGATGGCCGAGCCGGGTGGCGTACTGCGCCGGGCAGGCCACACCGAAGCGGCTTGCGACCTGGCGGCGCTGGCAGGGCTCGACCCCAGCGGCGTGATCTGTGAAATCATGAACGACGATGGCAGCATGGCGCGCCGCCCCGAGCTGGAAGCCTTCGCCAAGGCCCACGGTATCAAGATCGGCACCATTGCCGATTTGATCCACTACCGGATCGTCAACGAACAGACTGTCGACGCCATCGAGACCAGTCGTGTGTCCACGGTGCATGGCGAGCTGGCGCTGCATGTGTTCCGTGACCGTATCCAGGGGGCTCACCACCTGGCGCTGGTGAAAGGCCAGCCCACCGCCGAGCAGCCCACCACGGTTCGTGTACACTTGGCCGATACGCTGCGCGACGTGCTGGGGCTGATGAAAGGCGAGCAGTGCCGCTGGGATGCCCACCGTGCCCTGCGTGAAATCGCCGAAGCGCCCGCCGGTGTGTTCGTCCTGATCGATGACGGGCGCCCACATCAGGATCTGAAAGACCAGCTGGACATCTTCCTGGATCGGGTACGCCAGCCGCGTACCAACGATTCGGACGGTGCCGGCAACTATTTAACCATTGGTACGGGTTCGCAAATTCTGCGCCATCTGGGCGTCGGCAAGATGCGGCTACTCAGCTCCCCGTGGAAATTCTCGGCGCTTTCCGGGTTCGATCTTGAAGTGGTCGAGCGTCTGGGGCCCAATGACACGGCGTATGAGCCCACTACTCAGCAGGAATAAATCGATGCAATCCCTTTCGCAAGTTGAAGGCACTTTTGTCGACGTCGATGGCCGTTATGTCATCGTGGTGGGGCGATTCAACCATCACGTGGTCGATAGCCTGGTAGAAGGCGCGGTGGATAGCCTGACCCGCCACGGCGTCGATGCCGAGCAAATCCATATCGTTCACGTGCCGGGTGCCTGGGAACTGCCGTTGGCGGTCAAGCGTGTGCTCAGCGTCATGAAGCCGGATGCCGTCATCGCGCTGGGCGCGGTCATTCGTGGCGGCACGCCGCATTTCGAGTACGTGGCGGGCGGCTGCAACACGGCCATCAATCACCTGCAGCTGGAGTTCGACACGCCGGTCGCCAATGGCGTGCTGACCGTGGAATCCATTGAACAGGCCATCGAACGAGCGGGCACCAAAGCAGGCAATAAAGGCACCGAAGCCGCCATGGCCGCCATGGAAATGGTGTCGCTGCTGCGCGCGCTGCCCGCAGGAGATACCCAATGAGCGAGCGACGTGAGCGCAAGTCCTCTGCGGCACAGCAGGGACGCCACGCCGCAAGGGAGTTGGCGGTACAAGGGTTATATCAATGGCACATGACCGGCAAGTCGATCTCGACCATCGAAGCCGAGTTTCGTAGCCAGAAGGCGGACGACGACCTGGAAGACCACGAGAACTGGGTCAAGGTCATGGAAATCGCCGACAAAGCGCTGTTTCATGAGCTGCTGCACAACACGGTGCGCTTCAAAGCCGAGCTGGATCGTGACATTGCACCGCTGCTGGATCGTCGTCTGGAAGACCTGGACGCGGTAGAGCTGGCCATTCTGCGGCTGGGCGCTTACGAGCTCTCGCGCCGCATGGAAGTGCCTTACCGCGTGGTCATTAACGAAGGCGTTGAGCTGGCAAAATCGTTTGGCGCCACCGACGGCCATAAGTACGTGAATGGCATTCTCGACAAGCTGGCCAACCGCTTGCGAAGTGCCGAAGTCAGCGCCCGCCGCTTGTAAGCGGGCGACCTGATCAAGCGTTTAAGGGGCCTTTGTGCTTGCCGAATTTGATTTGATTCGACGTTTCTTCATGTCGCCGCAGGAGGCGAAAGCGACGGATGGCGTTGCCCTGGGATGCGGCGATGACGCCACCTTACTGCTGCCCCAAGCGGGGCAGCAGCTCGTGGTCAGTGTGGACACCTCCGTGGTGGACGTGCATTTTCCCCATGATGCGCCTGCTCATGCGGTCGGCCATCGCGCCTTGGCCGTGGCGCTCAGCGACCTGGCGGCCATGGGGGCACGCTCCCGCTGGTGCTTGATGGCGCTGACCCTCGACCAGCGTGCGTTCCCCGGCAGTGCGGCCGCCGAGGCGTGGCTATCGGGCTATGCCGATGGCTTTCATGACCTGTGCTGTCGGCACGAGACTACGCTGGCGGGGGGCGATGTCACTGCAGGAGCGCTAAGCATTGCCGTGACGGTGATGGGCGAAGTGCCCTCCGGTGAAGCATTGACCCGCTCCGGGGCTCGTGTCGGCGATGTGATTGCCGTCACGGGCGCGCTGGGCGGTGGTGCGGGCGGGCTAGCGCTGTGGCAACAGGGTGAAAGAGACATGCAGCACCCGTTGCTCCAGCGCTATCTGTTGCCCCAGCCGCGCCTGGCAGCAGGCATGGCCCTGCGTGGCCTGGCCAGCGCGGCGCTGGATATCTCCGATGGCCTGCTGGCGGATCTCACGCATCTTTGTGAAGCTTCCCAGGTGGGGGCTGCGCTGGAGGCAGAGCAACTACCGCTGGCGGAAGGGCTGGAAGCCTTTCTGGGCGCGCAAGCAGCCCAGCGCGCAGCGCTTTCCGGAGGCGACGACTACGAGCTGCTGGTCACGCTCCCCCCGTCGCACGTTTCCCAGGCCAGGCAACGGCTGGCAGAGCAGGGGATCGCGCTCAGTGTGATTGGCCAGTGCACCGATGCGCCTGGCATTACCGGCGTGGCGCCGGTGGCCGAGTCTGGCTGGCAGCACTTTCGTGGGGGTGTCCAATGAACCGCGCACCGGCTAGCGTCTGGCGACGCCCCACCCACTTCTTCGCCTTTGGCTTGGGGAGTGGCACGGTGCCCTGGGCGCCGGGCACCTTCGGTACGCTGGCGGCAATTCCCTTCTATTGGATGATGGCGGACCTGCCGCTGGTCTGGTATCTCAGTATCGTGTTCGTGGCCTTCATCGTCGGTGTCTGGCTATGCGATAAAACTTCCCATGATCTAGGGGTGCACGACCACTCCGGCATCGTGTGGGACGAGTTCGTCGGTTACTGGATCACCATGGCCGCGGTGCCCTTTTCCTGGGAAGCTGCCCTCTGGGGGTTCATCGTCTTTCGTATTTTCGATGTGTTCAAGCCCTGGCCCATCCGTTGGGCCGACCGCCGAGTGGCGGGGGGCTTTGGCATCATGATCGACGACGTCATGGCAGGCATCTACGCCTGGAGTACCATGCACTTATGGTTCTGGCTCCACTAGTCGACGCCCGATAGCAGGCGCTGCGCTTTGTCAGGAGGCCATACAAGGAGATAGCATGCGCAAGGAACGTTTAATCGTGCCTATCCTCTCGGTGATTGCCGTGATATGGATGGTCGCGCAACTGCTATCGAGCATCCTGTTCGAACGGAGCCTGCGTCAGGGGCTGGAAGACCTGGAAGCCCGAGGTGAATGGCGGGTAGAGCGCCTGGATAGCCGTCAGGGCTGGTTGACATCACGCGGGCAACTGGTGCTGTCGCCCTTATTGGGCCGCCCTTGGCAGTTGGAGCTGACCTACGACGCCCGCCATGGATTGCTGTCTACCGATGTGCAGGGCACTCTGCTACCCCGGCTGGACAATGTGCTGCAAAAGGCCGTGGGCGATGTGTCTGCCCCCTCCGTGCCGCGTTGGCAGGGTCGCTATCAGACGCTGAGTGGTCGCACCGAGCTGCGGCTGGCGCTGGCCCCCTTCGTGATTCAGCAGAATGGCCGTGAGTTGGAGGTGCGGGGGGCTCGCGTGCGCCTGGAGGGCATGTTTGGCGACTGGCGCTTGCGGGGGTTGTTCGATCAGTTGACGCTGACCGATGGCTTGTCCCAATTGACGCTGGGGCCCACCACCCTGGAAAGCCGCTACACCTACATCGACGATGCCTACCACTTCACCCAGCGTGACCACCTGCGCATCGACCGCCTGTCGATGCACTACCCCGCCTACGATATCCAGATCACCCCGCTGGATCTCTACAGCCAGATGACGCTGGATGAAACCGAGCTGAGCATTCAGGGAGAGCTGGTGCTGGGCGAGGTGCTGGTGCCTAGCGAAGCGCCGGAGACACCGCTGCTGAGCGGTCGTGTCGCGGCCGAACTGTCGCGGCTGAACGGTGATGCCATGCGTCAGGTGATTCGTCGGCTGCGCCAGGAAGCTGCCTGGGGGGATACCGCGCTGCCCATGGCCGAAGGCCTGCTGGCGCGGCTGGAACCTGATCTGCTGCAAGTATTGAGCGACTCTCCACGGCTCGATGTCACCACCATCGAACTCGATAGCCCGCTGCTCGGCCTGCAAGTTGCCGCAGACGGTGCGCTGTTTTTCGATGGCCGACAGTTGGATAGATTGCGCGTCGTGTCGCTGGACAAACCTGAAGAGCAGGCGCGCTGGCGGGCACGTATCGACGGCGACTTCATCTGGCATGACGCGCCCACCGTGGCAGCGCTATGGCTGGGGCTGCCCCTCGGCACCCGGGAGCTGCAGTTCGACGTGGTACGTGGCGTTTGGCGCGTCAATGGCCGCCCCATGCCGTCCCTGTGGCCCTGATGTTTAGCCAATAAGTACGCTGTTAAATGGCGTTCAGGGTTGAAGTTTTCGCTGGCTGCCCACATCCCATTAACCATACGAAGCGGCGACAGTGACGGGCAAGCCCCTTGCTGGTCATTGCTGCTGGTTACTGTTGATGGGGAGGGCGCATGAGCGACCAGGATTACGACCGCGATCACGAACACCTCGATTGGCTCGCTGCAGGCGAGCATTCGGACCGTCACCAAGAACACCACGCAGAACACCAGAACGAAAACGATCACCGCTCGGATGGTGAGCGCACCCATTCACTGGTGCCTGCCAGCGATATGCTGCCCGAGCGTATCTATCTGCTGCCAATTCACAACCGCCCGTTCTTTCCCGCCCAGGTACAGCCTCTGGTGATCAATCGTGAGCGCTGGGAAGAGACCATGCGCCGCGTTGGCAACACGCCACATCACACCATTGGGGTAGCGTTCGTCGGAGAACAAGGGGTGCACTCCCTGGATCATGACGGCTTCCCCGAGATCGGAACGGCCGTCAAGGTGCACAAGCTGAAAAACGAAGAGCAGCAGATTCAGTTCATTGCCCAGGGTTTGCAGCGTTTCAAGATTCAGCGCTGGCTCTCCAAGGAACCGCCCTATCTGGTGGAAGTGACCTACCCGAAAGAGCCGGTCAATGCCGAGGATGAGGAGACCCGGGCCTACGCCATGGCGATCATCAACGGCATCAAGGAGCTGCTGCCCATCAACCCGCTGTACGGGGAGGAGTTGAAGCACTACCTCAACCGGTTCAGCCCCCATCA
The DNA here is from genome assembly GCF_002810305.1 of Halomonas sp. 141. Taxonomy (NCBI): domain Bacteria; kingdom Pseudomonadati; phylum Pseudomonadota; class Gammaproteobacteria; order Oceanospirillales; family Halomonadaceae; genus Halomonas; species Halomonas sp. 141. Next base: position 22,597 of record NZ_PINZ01000028.1, on the reverse strand, counting down.
GCCTGGGCCGCTCACCGATTTTGCCGCTGCCATCACCTCGGCGAAAGGCCCTGAACTGCAGGACGTGCTGGCCACGCTGCCCGTAGCGGAGCGTATGCACAAGGTGTTGCCGCTACTGCGCAAGGAGATCGACGTTGCCCAGCTGCAAAGCGAAATCAGTGAGCAGGTCAACGCGCAGATGCAGGAGCGCCAGCGTGAATTCTTCTTGCGTGAACAGTTGAAGGTGATACAGCGCGAGCTGGGTATTTCCAAGGGCGACCGCGAAAACGACGTGGATACGTTCAGGAATCGCCTGGCGTCACTGGTGGTGCCGGAGCGTGTTCAGGCCCGCATCGACGAAGAGCTCAACAAGCTCAGCGTGCTGGAGACCGGCTCGCCGGAGTATGGCACCACGCGCAACTATCTGGACTGGCTGACATCGCTGCCCTGGGGTGTCACCAGCCAGGACAAGCTGGACCTTGGCCATGCCCGCGCGGTGCTGGACCGAGACCACGATGGCCTGAAAGACGTCAAGGAGCGCATCATCGAGTTCCTGGCTGAAGGCACGTTCAAAGGCGATGTGGGGGGCTCCATCGTGCTGCTAGTGGGGCCGCCGGGGGTGGGCAAGACCTCCATCGGCCGCTCCATTGCCGAGGCGCTGGGGCGTGAGTTCTATCGTTTCTCGGTAGGCGGCATGCGCGACGAAGCCGAGATCAAGGGCCACCGACGCACCTACATCGGTGCCATGCCCGGCAAGCTGGTGCAGGCGTTCAAGGAAGTGGAAGTTGAAAACCCGGTCATCATGCTCGATGAGATCGACAAGCTGGGCCAATCCTTCCAGGGGGACCCGGCCTCGGCACTGCTCGAAGTGCTGGACCCCGAGCAGAACGTGGATTTCCTGGACCACTACCTGGACGTGCGCATGGACCTTTCCAAGGTGCTGTTCGTATGTACGGCCAATACTCTGGACAGCATCCCTGGCCCGCTGCTGGACCGCATGGAGCAGATCCGCCTGTCCGGCTATATCGCCGAAGAGAAGCTGGAGATCGCCAAACACCACCTGTGGCCCAAGCTGCTGAAGCGCGACAACCTGCCGAAAAAACGCATCAACCTGACCGATGCCGCCCTCAAGCAGGTCATCGATGGCTACGCCCGCGAGGCGGGGGTGCGCCAGTTGGAAAAACAGCTGCACCGCATCGTGCGCAAGGCGGCGGTCAAGTTGCTGGAAGAGCAGGTGGAAACGGTCAAGATTTCGGTCAATAACCTGGAAGAGTTCCTGGGCGCGCCGCTCTTCCGCAAGGAGAAAGTACTCAAGGGTGAAGGGGTCGTGACCGGCCTGGCCTGGACCTCCATGGGGGGCGCTACGCTGCCCATCGAGGCGGGCAAGATCCATTCTCTGGACCGCGGCTTCAAGCTCACCGGCAAGCTGGGTGAGGTCATGAAAGAGTCGGCCAATATCGCCTACAGCTACACTCTGGGGCATTTGGCCGAGTTCGGTGCCGATGCCGACTTCTTCGACTCCGCGTTCGTGCACCTGCACGTACCAGAAGGGGCAACACCCAAGGATGGCCCATCGGCGGGGGTCACCATGACCACGGCGCTGCTGTCGCTGGCCAAGCACCAGGCCATCAATCGCCCGCTGGCCATGACTGGGGAGCTAACCCTGACCGGGCAGGTTCTGCCAGTGGGCGGGATACGCGAAAAAGTCATTGCTGCCCGGCGCAGCGACATTTTCGAAGTGATCCTGCCGGAAGCCAACCGCCGTGATTACGATGAGCTGCCGGAGTACCTGAAAGAAGGCATGACCGTACACTTCGCCAGCCGCTACCGGGATGTGGCCAATGTAGTGTTCCGGTAACCTGGAATATGGCTATGTAATGACTTGGTGTGTCACGTGACGTCAAACCTTGCGATTAGCGCCGCTCTTTGAAGAGCGGCGTTTTTTATGTGGCTATTCAACGATTAATCACGATTGAGTAGGGTAGATAATGAAATCACTAAAAAAATATTGAATCACCCCTGGGGAGCAGCGATGCGTAACAACCAGCCTGTGACACAGCGCGAATACGTGCTGGATGAAGAAACCGTGCTGATTTCTCGTACGGACCTGAAAGGCAACGTGACCTACGCCAATGCGGCCTTTGTGGAGGTCAGTGGCTACAGCCGTGAGGAGTTGGTGGGCGCGCCCCACAACATGATCCGACACCCGGACATGCCCGAGGCCGCCTACGCCGACTTCTGGAAAACCATTCAGGCCGGCGGTACCTGGCAGGGCACGGTCAAGAACCGCCGCAAGAACGGCGACCACTACTGGGTCATTGCTACCGTGGCGCCGCTGCGCGACGGCGAGCGGATCGTGGGCTACACCTCGCTGCGCCGCAAGGCGTCTGCCAAGCGTATCGCCCGGGCCGAGCAGGTATATGCCGAGATTCGTGCCAAGGGCAAGTCACGCCGCTACCGCTTACACCAGGGGGCACTGATTCGGCGTGGCCTGGGTGGGCTCCTTGCTCGCTTTCAGTTCAGTAGTTTAAAAGCCAAGCTGACGGGGATGGTCATTACCGCGCTATTGTTGCTGGGCATGGCGGGTGGGCTTGGCGTCTATGGGCTGATGGTGTCGGGAGGGCGGTTGGATACGCTGAACCGCTCGGGACTCGAAGCGATTGCCAATCTGCAGCTGATGGAGCGCCAGGTGGGGCTCGCCGTCGAACAGCTGGAACCCGCAGTGCGCAACCCGCGCCGAGTAAGTCTGGAGGTACTCGACGCACGCCTTCAGGAAATCATGCAGTCGGTTCAGGACCTTTGGGAGGATTACTCGACCGATAGCGCAGCGGCTGCCGAGGTGTTGGAAGCCGCCGAGCAATCTCTCGACGTCTGGGCCTCTGGCGTGACCAGCGCCATGACAGCCGTTAGCCAGGCCAATGGCTTCGCGGCGTTCGAGGCCTTCAATGAAGCCGTGCAGCCCGCCACTGAGCAGTTGCGACAGTTGAGCGATCAGCTCGTCGATGCCGAACGGGAAGGCGCCCATGCGCTGGTGGCTCAGGCGCATCAGGGGCGCCAGCAGATGCTGGTGGCGCAACTGGTGCTGATGGCCGTAGGACTACTGGTGATGATCGGCTTGAGCGTGATGATCCTGCGCTCGGTGATGCGCAGCCTGGCGGGCGCGCGCTATATGACCTTCCAGATTGCCGCAGGTAACCTGGCCGCCCGCGAACGCCGACAAAGCAACGATGAGCTGGGAGAGCTGCTATATTCGCTGGACACCATGCGTTTCAGCCTTTCCAGTATCGTCAGCGAGGTCGAAAACCGAGTGGCGGTGGTGACGCCCGCGATTCAGCAAATCGCTGCTGAAAACGAAGAACTGGCGTCACGCACTGAACAACAGGCCTCCTCGCTGCAGCAAACGGCCTCCAGCATGGAAGAGATGACCTCTACCGTGCAGCAGAATACCGACAACGCGCGCCAGGCCACCGAACTGGCTCAGCAAAACGCCAGCAGCACTCAGGAAACCCGCCAGCAAATGGAGCAGCTGGTAGAGCGTATGCAGCGTATTGCCCAGCGCGCCGAGAAGATGACCGAAATGATCGGCGTGATTGATGGCATTGCCTTCCAGACCAATATTCTGGCGCTGAACGCCTCCGTCGAGGCCGCCCGGGCCGGAGAGCATGGTCGCGGCTTTGCCGTGGTGGCCAGTGAAGTGCGCACCCTGGCCAGCCGCAGTGCTGATGCTGCCCAGGAAATCCGCAAGATGATCGACAGCACCACTCAGGAAGTCAGCGGTGGGCGCAATGCCGTGGAGCAAGCCGAAAGCGCCATCGAGAACGTCGTCCGCCAGGTCAACCAGGTGAGCGAGCTGATGGCCTCGATCAGCACCGCTTCCAGCGAGCAGAGCAGTGGAATCGGCCAGATCAATTCGGCGATTGCGGAGATGGACAACGTCACACAGCAAAACGCTACCAAGGTGCAGTCCATTGCTGCCTCCGCAGACAACCTGACCCTGGAAGCGTTCGAGCTGGCCAACGTGGTCGATGCGTTCCGCCTGGAAGGTGCCCAGGAAGAGAGTATTGCGGCAGCGCGGGAAAAACTGGCACGTGTGAAGAAAGCCGTTCCTCAGCAGCCTGATGCGTCGGCACGCCATGCGCTGCCCCACCAGGACGAGCCTTGGGAAACCTTCTGACGGAGTGCTGTGCTCAGCATCAATGAAAACCCACGATGTGTTTTGCCTATGCCACCCCCGGGTGGCATATTTTTTGCCTGTTTTTCATAACGACGGCTGCATATCAATGCGCGTCACCAGGTCGGCTTGGTAAAAGGAAGCGCTGGGTCATCAGGCGAAACATGCCTTTCAAAAAAATACAGGGGACTTCATGAGCACATCTAGCCAGGCAACCCTTGAGCTGACAGACGATCAGGTGCTGATTTCACGCTCCGACCGCCAGGGTAATATCACCTACGTCAATCAGACGTTCATTGAAGTAAGCGGCTATTCACAGGCTGAGCTACTGGGCGAACCCCATCGTATTTTCCGTGATCCCGAGATGCCTGCCCAGGTCTTCAAGAACATGTGGGCCACCATCGAGCAAGGCAACACCTGGCAGGGGGTGGTCAAGAACCGCTGTAAGAACGGCGATACTTATTGGGTGCATACCACCGTGGCGCCACTGCTGGACGGTGAGCGGGTGGCGGGTTACACCGCCATTCGCCGCCGGGCATCGCACAAGGCCGTCACACGTGCTGCCAAAGGTTATAGCGCCATGCAGCAGGGGCGTGCCAGAGGGTTTATGCTCCATCGTGGTGCATTACGTCGCACCGGGGTGCGTGGTTGGGTGCAACGCTTCAGTTTCAGTAGCATGCAGGCCAAATTGATGGGCATGGTCGTCGCTGCGATTCTACTGCTGACGGTGGCAGGGGCCGCCGGTGTCTATGGCTTGACCAGTTCTGCCGAGCGGCTACGCACCCTCAACCAGACCGGCCTGGAAGGCATCGCCGACTTGCAACAGATCGAGCAGCGTAGCGCCCAGTTACTGCAGGTGTTGGAGCCTGCCGTGCGTAACCCTCGCCGCGTGGACCTCACTCAGCTCGATGAGCAGCTGGCATCCCTTCAGGAGCAAATCGAGCAAACCTGGCAAGGCTTTACCGAACAGCGTCAGCAGGCCAGCGGTGTGCAGCAAGGGTTGACCGCCCATTTGGCGACGTTTCTTGGTGGCTCGACCACCGCCATGACGGCGATTCGCGAGGGCAATGGCTTTGCGGCCTTCGAAGCCTTTAACGATGTCGTCAGGCCCACTTCCGAGAGTATCAGTGCCACCATCAATCTGCTGGTCGATAACGAGCGCGCGGCAGCTCACAGCCTGATGGCCGATGCCGAGCGGCAGCAGCAATGGCTGCTATGGGGGCAAGTGGGCGTGCTGCTGTTCGGTATTGCGCTCATGGTCGGGCTCAGCGTGGCGGTGTTGAAATCACTGCTGAAGTCGCTCAGCGAGGCGCGGCGTGTCACCTTTCAAATCGCTGCGGGCAACCTGGCCAACCGTGTCACCTTGAAGCGGGACGACGAACTGGGCGAACTGCTGGCCTCGCTGGAAACCATGCGGGCCAGCCTCTCAGGGCTGATTACCGAAGTGGGCAACAAGGTCGAAGTGGTCACGCCTGCGTCCGAGCAGATCAAGCAGGAAAACGAAGACCTCGCCTCACGTACCGAGCAGCAGGCTTCGTCGCTGCAGCAGACGGCGTCCAGCATGGATCAGATCACCGCCACGGTGCAGCAGAATACCGAAAATGCCCGCCAGGCCAACCAACTGGCCATGCAGAATGCTGCCACCAGCCGTGAAACCGGCGAGCACATGCAGGCGCTGGTGAAACGCATGGAGCGCATTGCGGCCAGCGCCGACAAGATGAACGACATCATCAGCGTCATCGATAGTATTGCCTTCCAGACCAATATTCTGGCGCTGAATGCCTCGGTGGAGGCCGCCCGTGCCGGAGAGCAGGGGCGTGGTTTTGCCGTCGTGGCCAACGAGGTGCGCAATCTGGCGGGCCGCAGCGCCGACGCAGCAGGCGAAATTCGCCGCTTGATCGACACCTCTACCCAGGAAATCGCGGGTGGGACCAGTGCGGTAAAGCAGGCCGAGCAGGCCATCGAACAGGTGGTCAGTCAGGTCATGCGCGTCAGCGATATCATGGAAGAGATCAGCACCGCGTCCGACGAGCAGAGCAGCGGTATTGCCCAGATCAACATGGCCGTCTCCGAGATGGATCACGTGACCCAGCAAAATGCCACCAAGGTGCAGTCCATTTCCAGCGCTGCTCAGCGGTTGACCAATGAAGCCTTGGACCTTGCCAACGTGATCGCGGCTTTCCGCCTGGAAGGGGCCGAGGAGGAGAGTAGCGAAATGGCGCGGATTCGTGTGGCGCGTGCTGGGCAGTCGGCCAGCTTGCCGTCACCCTCGGCCACTCCGTCAGCGCCGCTCAAGCGTCCGGTGGCGAAGGCCCGTGCCGAGGAGGAGTGGGCAACCTTTTAAAGCGTGTCCGGTATTGGTTGTTCTCTACGTCTAGTCTAAGCGGGTCGCTCATGCCACAATCGAAAGCCGCTGGACTTACCCGCCTGCTGCCTCGCATGTGGCAGGCCATGATAAAGATGTAGAGGACACCATGCCCCAGTACCGCTCCCGTACCACTACCGCTGGCCGCAACATGGCAGGCGCTCGTGCCCTTTGGCGTGCCACCGGCATGAAGGATGACGACTTTCACAAACCGATCATCGCGGTAGCCAACTCGTTCACCCAGTTCGTGCCGGGCCATGTGCACCTCAAGGACATGGGCCAGCTGGTCGCCCGCGAAATCGAAAAAGCGGGCGGCGTCGCCAAAGAGTTCAATACCATCGCCGTAGATGACGGTATCGCCATGGGCCACGACGGCATGCTCTACTCGCTGCCTAGCCGCGATATCATTGCCGACAGCGTCGAGTATATGTGCAACGCCCACTGTGCCGATGCGCTGGTGTGCATTTCCAACTGCGACAAGATCACCCCCGGAATGCTGATGGCCGCCATGCGGCTCAATATTCCCGTCATTTTCGTCTCCGGCGGCCCCATGGAAGCTGGCAAGACCAAGCTGCTGAATCACGGCCTGGATCTGGTCGATGCCATGGTCATGGCCGCAGACGACAGCGTCGACGACGAGACCCTGGCAGAAGTCGAGCGCAGTGCATGCCCCACCTGTGGCAGCTGCTCGGGCATGTTCACCGCCAACTCCATGAACTGTTTGATGGAGGCGCTGGGCCTGGCACTTCCCGGTAACGGCACCGTGCTGGCCACCCACGCCGATCGCCGTCGCCTGTTCGAAACGGCGGGCCATCGTATCGTCGAGCTGGCCAAGCGCTACTACGAAGGCGAAGAGGCACACCTGCTGCCCCGCGCTATTGGCAACAAGGCCGCCTTCAAGAATGCCATGACTCTGGATATCGCCATGGGCGGTTCCACCAATACCATCCTGCACCTGCTGGCGGCGGCTCAAGAGGCAGAAGTCGACTTCACCATGGCGGATATCGACCGCCTTTCTCGTGAAGTGCCCCAGCTGTGCAAAGTGGCGCCCAATACTCAGAAATACCATATCGAAGACGTGCACCGCGCGGGTGGCATCATGGCCATTCTGGGCGAGCTGGACCGGGCGGGAGTATTGGATACCTCGGTGCCCACTGTATACGGTGACAGCCTGAAAGCCGCGCTGGACGAGTGGGATATCATGCGCTCGCCCAGTTCAGAAGTGGTCGAGTTCTTCAAGGCCGGCCCGGGGGGCATTCCGACCCAAACCGCGTTCTCCCAGAGCGCCCGTTGGCCAAGCCTGGACGGCGACCGTGCCACCGGCTGTATCCGCGACCTGGAGCACGCCTTCTCCCGTGAGGGTGGCCTTGCCGTGCTCTACGGCAACATCGCCCTGGATGGCTGTGTGGTCAAGACCGCCGGTGTAGACGACTCCATCCTGGTATTCGAGGGCAAGGCTCACGTGGTGGAGTCCCAGGATCAGGCAGTGGCCAACGTGCTGGATGGCAAAGTCAAAGAGGGCGACGTGGTGGTCATCCGCTACGAAGGCCCCAAAGGTGGCCCCGGTATGCAAGAGATGCTGTACCCTACCTCCTACCTGAAATCCAAAGGGTTGGGCAAGGCGTGCGCGCTGCTGACCGACGGCCGTTTCTCCGGGGGTACCTCGGGTCTGTCGATTGGTCACGTATCACCTGAGGCCGCCGCCGGGGGCGCCATCGGGCTGGTCGAGCAGGGCGATACCATTCTGATCGACATCCCCAACCGCACCATCAACGTACAGCTGAGCGATGCCGAGCTGGCCAAACGTCGCGAGGCCATGGAGTCGCGTGGCAAGGACGCCTGGAAGCCCGTCGAGCAGCGCCCACGCAAGGTGACGCCTGCCCTCAAGGCCTATGCCCTGCTGGCCACCTCCGCCGACAAGGGCGCAGTACGCGACCTCTCCAAACTGGATTGATCGGCGTATCTCACAGCCCGCGCAAGCGGGCTGTTTTTTTGTGGTATATCACCCAACACCTATCGAGGAGCGTCATGAAGGCGACGATCAATGTGGGCCTGGTCGGCTATGGTTTTGCGAGTAAAACGTTTCATGCGCCGCTGATTCAGGCGGTACCGGGGTTGGAGCTGGTGGCGGTATCTTCCAGCGATGCCAGCAAGGTGACTGCCGACTTTCCCCAAGTGGCGGTCGAGCGCGAGGCCCTGGCGCTGTGTCAGCGCAAGGATCTGGATCTGATCGTCATCCCAACGCCCAATGATACTCACTTTCCCCTGGCCAAGGCTGCGCTGGCGGCGGGCAAGCATGTGGTGGTCGACAAGCCCTTCACCGTCACGCTGTCGGAGGCCAGGCAGCTCAAGGCCCTGGCGGCGGATAAAGAGTGCCTGCTCTCGGTGTTTCACAACCGACGTTGGGACAGTGACTTCCTGACCGTCAAGGCACTGCTGGCCGAAGGCACGCTGGGGCGAGTGACGGGCTTCGAATCCCGCTTCGATCGTTTTCGTCCGGAGGTGCGCGACCGCTGGCGTGAAAAAGCCGCGCCTGGAGGCGGCATCTGGTACGACCTGGGGCCTCACCTGCTGGACCAGGCCTGCGAGCTGTTTGGCATGCCCCACGCCATCCTGCTGGAGATCGGCGCGCGCCGAGACGCCGCCCATGCCGACGATGACTTCCTGGCCCTGCTGGAGTACGACGACTGCCGTGTTAGCCTGAGTGCAGGCACCCTGGTGGCCGAACCCACTCCCCGCTACCGCCTGCATGGCACGCTGGGCAGCTATGTGAAGATGGGGCTCGACCCACAGGAAGCGCGCTTGAAAGCAGGCGAGACCCCCACGCCGCACTGGGGGCAGGACATTCCCGGCACACTCACCCTACGCGAAGGGCAAGGTGAAGATGCCCCGCTGGTCAGCCACGAACACCCCACGCTACCCGGCGACTACCTCGCCTATTACCAGGGCGTTGCCGACGCCATCCGCCAACAAGCCCCCCTCCCGGTTTCCGTCGAGGACGCCCTGCGCAGCATGACCTTGCTCGAAGCCGGCCTCGACAGCCACCGCCAACGCCGCTGGATATCGTTGAAGCCGCACGCATAAAGCTGCCCGTGTATTAAATGCCTGCCTGAATGTGGAGCGGCAGGGTGGTTTCGTGGCCTCACCGGGGCGGCTGGTGCCGCCTCCGCGGGTGCCTCATTTGCTCGTTGCTCTCGCTCAATCGTTACGCCGCGCTACGGGAGGCTGCATGTGCTTGGGGGCGGTATAACCGTAGCGCGGCGTAAGCGGAGCGCACCCGCGAAGCAGCGCGGAGAGCGCTGCCGGTGTGGCCACATGGGTGGGCGGTGACATGGTGGGTAATGGTGGCCTCATCGGGGCGGCTGGCGCCGCCTCTGCGGGTACCTCATTTGCTCGTGCCTCGCAAGATTCGTTACGCCGCGCTACGGGAGGCTGCATGTGCTTGGGGGGCGGTATAACCGTAGCGCGGCGTAAGCGAAGCGCACCCGCGAAGCAGCGCGGAGAGCGCTGCCGGTGGGGGCTCGGGGGTGGGCGGTGGCGCGGTTGGTGGTGGTGGCATGATCGGGGCGGCTGGCGCCGCCCTCCGCGGGTGCCTCATTTGCTCGTGCCTCGCAAGATTCGTTACGCCGCGCTACGGGAGGCTGCATGTGCTTGGAGGCGGTATAACCGTAGCGCGGCGTAAGCGAAGCGCACCCGCGAAGCAGCGCGGAGAGCGCTGCTGATAACGGCGCAGGAGTGGTTGAACGGCACTAGAGCAAATCAATGCCGTTGCTGCGCTGCTCTTCGCGTAATCGGTCACGTGCGATGTAGAGGGCGGCGATGGCGCGTGCTTCGTGGAAGTCGTCCCTTAGCAGCAGCGCGGGGAGCTCTTCGATGGCGTGGGTTTCCACGATCAGGGGCTCGGGCTCGTCGCCGGGCAGGCGTTTGGGGTAGAGGTCGGTGGCGATCAATACCTGCATGCGGTGTCGCATGTAGTTGGGGGCCAGCGAGAGTTCCACCAGCGGCTCGATGCGGTGGGCGCCAAAGCCGCACTCTTCCATGAGTTCACGGTTGGCAGCGGCCACGACATCCTCGCCGGGGTCTACCAGGCCTTTGGGCAGGGTGAGTACGTAGTCTTCGAAACCGGCCGCATACTCACGAATCAGCAATACGTGTTCCGGGTCCGGCATGGCGATGATCATTACGGCGCCACGGTCGGCACCGGTGAGGCGCTCGAACTGGCGCTCCTCTCCGTTTGAAAAGCGCAGGTCCAGCGCCTCGATCTGGAACAAGCGGCTTTGGGCCACGGGGTGGCGAGCCAGAATCGTGGGCTTGCGCGGGTAGCGCTCTGTGGCGTCGCTGGTGGTGGAATCGTCGCGGTCCATCATGCCTCCGTGGCTGCAAAAAACGGGTTACGCTACAATAGCACGCTTACTCTCAAAGACTGGAGTGGCCATGATTGATTGGCGCGAGATCGACACGGTGCTGTTGGACATGGATGGCACGCTGCTGGACCTTCACTTCGACAGCCACTTCTGGCTGGAGCATCTGCCACGCCGCTACGTCGAGCTGCACCAACTGGATCAAGCCAGTCAGGAAGCGCTGAAGAGCCGCATCATCGGTGAGCAGGGCACTCTGAACTGGTACAGCCTGGCCTATTGGAGCCGCGAGCTGAACGTCGATATTGTGGCCCTCAAGCGTGAAGTACAGCACCTGATTGGGTTACGTGGCGATGCACTGGATTTCCTTGGTTGGCTCAAGCAGGCCCATCCTCGTGTGGTGCTGGCCACCAACGCCGACCGCGCCAGTCTTGCACTGAAATTACCGCTCACCGGGTTGGAAAACTACCTGGATGCCATCATCTCCTCGGAAGACGTTGGCGCTGCCAAGGAGGAGCAGGCCTTCTGGTTCGCGCTGCAGGAGCGAGAACCCTTCGACCCCGCACGCACCCTGTTCATCGACGACAACGCTCGGGTGCTTGAAAGTGCCAGAGAGTTCGGAATCAAGTACTTGCTAGGCATCAAGCAGCCCGATAGCCAGCGGCCCGAAAAAGAGCTGCAGGAGTTCGTGGCCCTGGACCGATTTGCCCAACTGTTGCCATGAGTGCGGCCTGGGCATCGGCCACTGAGTGATCCGCCAGTGGCGGCCTTCAGGGGCAGCCAATAGATGAGGAGAGTGCCAATGAGCGACAGCGTTCGCCTGGACAAGTGGCTATGGGCTGCACGGTTTTTCAAGACCCGCGCCTTGGCCAAGAAAGCGATAGAAGGCGGCAAGGTTCACTACAACGGTGAGCGTGCCAAGACCAGCAAGAACGTCGAACTGGGGGCGCTGATTCGCGTGCCCCAGGGCTGGGACATTTACGAGGTGGAAGTCACGGCGCTTTCAGACCAGCGCAGGGGCGCACCTGAAGCACGCACTCTGTACGCCGAAACCGAGGCCAGCGCCCAGCGTCGTGCCAAGGAAGCCGAGGCGCGTCGGCTCACCAACGAAGCGATGCAGCATCCCCTCAAGCGCCCCGATAAGAAGCAGCGCCGCGATATACACCGATTTCAACGCCAGCAGGGCGAGTAGCGTCGCTGACGCCTGCCTTGCCGACGTTCCCCTTTCTCACTTCATGGTTTCACTATGTCTGATCAGATCCAGCGTTTCCTGTTTGACCAAACCAACGTGCGTGGCGAAATCGTCACGTTGAGCACCGCCTATCAGGAAGTGCTCGACCGTCATGCCTACCCACCTGCGGTCAATGCCCTGCTGGGCGAGCTGCTGGCAGCGGTGGCCCTGCTGACCGATACGGTCAAGCTGGACGGCACGCTCAGCATCGAAGTGCGCGGCCAGGGCGCGCTGGCGCTGTTGATGGCAGAATCCAACCCGGGCGGTGAGCTGCGCGCCATTGCGCGTATCGCCGAAGAGGCCGCGCTGCCCAGCGAGCAGGCAAGCTTCCGTGAGCTGGTCGGTGACGGCCAGATCATGATCACCCTGGACCCTCAGGAAGGGCACCGCTACCAGGGCATCGTGGCACTGGATCACGATACCCTGGGGGGCTGCCTGGAAGCCTATTTCGGCCAGTCCGAGCAGTTACCTACTCGGCTGTGGTTGGCCGCCGATGGTCAGCGAGCGGGTGGGCTGCTGCTGCAGCGCTTGCCGGATGCCTCGCAAAACCAGGACGTGGATGCCTGGGAGCGCAGCGTGCACCTTGCCGAAACGATCAAGAACGAAGAGCTGCTGGGGCTGGAGCAGCGTGAGGTGCTGTATCGGCTCTATCACGAAGAGACCGTCAGGGTCTTCGAACCCAAGGCGTTGCGCTTTGGCTGCACCTGTTCCCGGGAGCGTATGAGCCATGCGCTGTACACCCTGGGCAAGGAAGAGCTGATGGATATTCTCCAGGAGCAGGGTGCCATCGACACCCAATGCCACTTTTGCCACACGAAATATCACTACACCGCCGCAGATATTGAAATTTTGTTGGAAGACCCGGGCGCACCACCGCCGGTCATTCACTGATTGTGTAGTCGGCTGCTGATGGGGTGGGCTTCCAGGCCGCCTGGCGCCACCCCAGAGGAGACAATGCGCTCGGCGCACCCAGCAAACGGTTGTTTGAAAATATACTGCGCTGCAACACAAAATGTAGTGTCATTGTAGTAGTTTAACTACAAGATATTTGCGAGAAGCCCCCGTTTCCCGGGGGCTTTCTTTTTGCCATAATGCGCCGGACTTCAGCGCGCCCAGCCCGTTCGCGAGTGGTTGGGATGACTTTTAAAGGCGTCGTACGACGCCCGGTAAACGAGATAAACGGCCGCAAGGCCCAGGAATCGACATGACCACGACTCAAGCCGCTCCTCAAGCCCACGTCAATCTCAGCAGCGCCGAACTGATCGAGCGCGCCGTGGCCCGTGGTGAAGGTCGCCTCTCGGCGAACGGAGCCCTGGTAGTCAACACCGGCGTACGCACCGGGCGTTCACCGAAAGACCGTTTTATCGTCGATGAGCCCTCTACTCGTGACAGCATCGATTGGGGCAGCGTCAACCGCCCGTTCGACGCCGAGAAGTTCTCGGCGCTGTGGGCGCGTGTCGAAGACTACCTGGAAAGCCGTGAGCGCTTCGTGGCCGAGCTGCACGTGGGCAGCGACAACACCCACTACCTGCCGGTACGTGTCACCACGGAAACGGCTTGGCAAAACCTCTTTGGCCGCACCATGTTCGTGCGCCCGCTGGCCTACAACCAGGCCGCCAAGGAAGAGTGGACCATCCTCAACGCTGCAGGCTTCGAGTGCGACCCGAACCGTGATGGCACCAACTCCGACGGCTGCGTAATCATCAACTTTGCCGAGCGCAAGGTGCTGATCGCTGGCATGCGTTACGCCGGTGAAATGAAGAAAGCCATGTTCTCGGTGCAGAACTACCTGCTGCCCGCCGCCGACGTGCTGCCGATGCACTGTTCTGCCAACGTGGGTGAAGATGGCGAAACCTGCCTGTTCTTCGGCCTCTCCGGCACCGGCAAGACCACGCTCTCCGCGGATCAGGCGCGCTTCTTGATTGGTGACGACGAGCACGCCTGGGGCGACGGCATTGTCTTCAACATGGAAGGCGGCTGCTACGCCAAGTGCATCGACCTTTCCGAGAAGAACGAGCCGGTCATCTGGAACGCCATCAAGTTTGGCACCGTGCTGGAAAACGTCGTGCTGGATGACCGCCGCGAGCCGGACTACGCCGACGACAGCCTGACCCAGAACTCCCGTGCCGCCTACCCGCTGGAGCACGTCGAGAAGCGCGTGGCCGAAAACCTGGCGGGTGAGCCCAACGCCATCGTATTCCTGACCTGCGACATGTCGGGCGTACTGCCGCCGGTGTCCATCCTGTCCAAGGAAGCCGCGGCCTACCACTTCCTGTCGGGCTACACCGCCAAGGTCGGCTCCACGGAAATGGGCTCTTCCGAAGGTCTGGCGGCAACGTTCTCTACCTGCTTTGGCGCGCCGTTCTTCCCGCGTCCGGCCCGTGAATACGCCGACCTGCTGATCAAGCGTGTCGAAAAGAAAGACGCCCAGGTGTACCTGGTGAATACTGGCTGGACCGGTGGTGCCTACGGTGAAGGCGGCTCGCGCTTCTCGATCCCCACCACGCGCGCCATCATCAGCGCGATTCAGTCAGGCATCCTGCGTGATGTCGAGACCAGGCACATCGACGGCCTGAACCTGCAAGTGCCGCTGGCCGTGCCGGGCGTGGACTCCAGCCTGCTGGACCCCCGCGACACCTGGACCGACCGCGACGCCTACGACCGTCACCTGCAAGACCTGGCCACCAAGTTCGTGGACAACTTCAAGAAGTTCGAAGGCGTCAACGAAGCGATCATCAAGGCTGGCCCGCAGCTGACCTGATACTCGCTGTTTCATCGCTTCAAGGGAGGATGCCTGGCATCCTCCCTTTTTTTATTGTGCGCCGCTATTCGTTAAAAAATCGTTTATCAAACTTGGTTAATGTACCAATAGTGGGCAAAAAAAGTGCGACTTTAGTCGAGTTGTCGTCGGTTTTTTGCCCATACCGAACCGGCATAGGGTATGCAGAAAAACGCCGTCACAGTTAAATACCGTCATGCGCTGGCCAGCATAACGACAGTCTCATTACGGTAACGGTACGACGCCATGCCCTACGTTCATGACACCCTTGCGGGGCTTGCCAAGAGTAGCCCTGCTCAAACCGAGTTCTATCAAGCCACCGAGGAAGTGCTCGAGTGCTTGCGCCCCCTGTTCGAGCGTTCGCCGCATTATCACCAGCACAGTATCATCGAGCGTATGATCGAGCCTGAACGGCAGATCATGTTCCGCGTCAGCTGGCTGGATGACAAGGGTCGGGTACAGGTCAACAAAGGGTATCGAGTGCAGTTCAACTCGGCCCTGGGGCCTTATAAAGGGGGGCTGCGGTTTCATCCCAGCGTGACCGCAGGCACCATCAAGTTTCTGGGGTTCGAGCAAATCTTCAAGAACGCGCTGACCGGCCTGGCGATTGGCGGCGGCAAGGGCGGCGCGGACTTCGACCCCAAGGGCAAGTCGGACAACGAGATCATGCGCTTCTGCCAGTCGTTCATGACCGAGCTGTACCGCCACGTGGGGCCCCATAGCGATGTGCCCGCCGGCGATATCGGCGTGGGCGCCCGCGAGATTGGCTATCTGTTTGGCCAGTACAAGCGGCTGACAGGGCGTTACGAAGGCGTGCTGACCGGCAAAGGGCTGAATTGGGGCGGCTCGCTCGGGCGCAAGGAGGCCACCGGCTACGGCGCGGTCTACTTTGCCCAGAACATGCTGGCCGCGCGGGGGGAGAGTCTGGCAGGCAAGACTTGCCTGGTGTCCGGCGCGGGCAACGTTGCCATCTATACCATCGAAAAGCTGCTGGAACTCGGTGCACTACCGGTGACCTGCAGTGATTCCAGGGGCATGATTCATGACCCTCGTGGCATCGACCTGGGGCTGCTCAAGCGTCTGAAGGAAGTGGAGCGTGTTTCCCTGGAGGCTTACCTTCACGAGCATCCTGAGGCACACTATGTGGCGGCACGGGATTACCCCGCCGATGGCCATGCCGTATGGCGGCTACCGGCGCAGGTAGCGTTTCCATGTGCCACTCAGAACGAATTGACCGAACAGGATGCCCAGGCGCTCATCGCCAACGGGGTGAGCTGTATCAGTGAAGGGGCCAACATGCCCTCTACCAAGGCGGCAGTGGAGCGCTTTATTGCCGCCAGGCTCGCCTACGGCCCCGGCAAGGCCGCCAACGCCGGTGGCGTGGCCACGAGCCAGCTGGAAATGGCCCAGAACAGCAGCATGGAGCAGTGGTCGCTAGAGAAAGTCGATGAAAAACTCAAGCGCATCATGGCCGATATCTATCAGCAGTGTGCTGACACGGCAGAAGAGTTCGGCGAACCCGGTAACCTGGTGCTCGGTGCCAACATCGCAGGCTTCCGCAAGGTCGCCGATGCCATGATCGAGCAGGGCGTTACCTGATCATGTCAGTGGCCTGGTTCAGTGAGTTACCGGGCCACTTTAAATAAGTTATCCTGCGTATGGCAGATATCCACAGTCCTTTCCCTTTGGGGAAGGGCTGTTTTTTATGGTCGGTATCATCAAGGAGAGAGACCATGGGGCAACGTCCTCCAATCATCATCAACCGTCTCGATGCAGAGCGTCTGCAGCGACTGATCGATCAAGCACCGGAAAAGGATCAGATGGTGGCGGAATTGCTTGAAGAAGAGCTGCTGCGCGGCGAGGTGCTCGACCCGCAGGACATTCCCGATAGCGTCGTGAGCATGAATAGCCAGATCCGTTTCACCGACCTGACCCGAGGTCGGCAAATGATCCGCACGCTGGTCTATCCCCATGCGCTGGCCAGCGTGGAAGACGGTATTTCCGTCATGGCGCCGATCGGGGCCGCGCTGATTGGCCTGAAAGTGGGCGATGTCATCGAATGGCCGCTGCCCAATGCCACCGAAGTGAAACTGCGGGTGGATGCCATCTTCTGGCAGCCCGAGCGGGAGAAGCAGTTCCACCGCTAGGGCGGTCTCGGGCGCGCAAGCCATGCCAGCACAGGTGCTTTGTGGTACCGTGTCGGCACCTCGAAGGCTGCATGAGCTGGTTGCACGTTATGGATGTCAAACAACGGATTATTGCGCGCCTGGCGTCAGAGCTGGGCGTACGACCTGAACAAGTCCTGGCCACGGTGGAATTGCTGGATGGCGGCGCCACCGTGCCTTTCATCGCCCGCTACCGCAAGGAAGTGACCGGCGCGCTGGACGATACTCAACTGCGCCAGTTGGATGAGCGCCTGCGTTACCTGCGCGAACTGGAAGAGCGGCGCGAAGCCGTGCTGGCGGCCATCGATGAACAAGGCAAGCTGGACCCCGCGCTCAAGGCCATCATCGAGGCTGCCGACACCAAGCAGCGCCTGGAAGACCTCTACCTCCCGTTCAAGAAAA
Organism: Halomonas sp. 141; assembly: GCF_002810305.1. NCBI lineage: Bacteria > Pseudomonadati > Pseudomonadota > Gammaproteobacteria > Oceanospirillales > Halomonadaceae > Halomonas > Halomonas sp. 141. The sequence continues at coordinate 5,147 of NZ_PINZ01000028.1, read as the reverse complement.
AGCGCCGCACCAAAGCCCAGATTGCCCGGGAAGCCGGTCTCGAACCTCTGGCGGATGCGCTGCTGGCCGACCCCACCCTCGACCCGGAAAACGAAGCGGCACGCTACCTGCGCCCGGCAGAAGGGGAAGTACCCGCCATCGAAGATGCCAAGGCCGCCCTCGACGGTGCCAAGCAGATTCTGATGGAGCGCTTTGCCGAAGACCCCGAGCTGATCGGCCAGCTGCGTGAGCGGCTCTGGCAGGAAGGCGAGCTGAGCGCCCGGGTGCTGGAAGGCAAGCAGCAGGAGGGCGCCAAGTTTTCGGATTACTTCGAGCACGACGAAAAACTCGCCAGGGTACCCTCGCACCGTGCGCTGGCCATGTTCCGTGGCCGCAACGAAGGGATTCTGGGGCTGGCCATTCGTTTGCCCGGTGAAGAAGACGCCCCGGTGCATCCTGCCCAGGTGGCCATTGCCCGTCAGGTCGGTATTCGTGATGAAGGGCGCCCGGCCGACAAGTGGCTGGGGGAAGTGGTGCGCTGGACCTGGCGTGTCAAACTCTACACCGCACTGGAAACCGAGCTGCTGGGCCGCCTGCGCGAACAGGCCGAGCAGACCGCCATCGATGTCTTTGCCGCCAACCTGAAAGACCTGCTGCTGGCGGCCCCGGCGGGGCAGAAAGTCACCCTGGCGCTGGACCCCGGCCTGCGTACCGGCTGCAAGGTAGCGGTCATCGATGCCACTGGTCAGTTCATCGACCAGGCCACCATTTACCCCCACGCTCCCCAGAACCGCTGGAACGAATCGCTGGAGGTGCTGGCGCGGCTGGTCAAGCAGCATCGTGTGCAGCTGATTGCCGTGGGCAACGGAACCGCCAGCCGTGAAACCGACAAGCTGGCCGGGGAGCTGGTGAAGGCGCTGGCGCCCGCGCAGCCGCTGAGCAAGGTCATGGTGTCGGAGGCTGGGGCATCGGTGTACTCGGCGTCGGAATACGCGGCCCGTGAGCTGCCCGACCTCGACGTCACCATCCGGGGGGCGGTCTCGATTGCCCGCCGCCTGCAGGACCCGCTAGCCGAGCTGGTGAAGATCGAGCCCAAATCCATCGGGGTAGGCCAGTATCAGCACGACGTCTCTCAGGTGCAGCTCTCGCGCAGCCTGGAAGCCGTCATCGAAGATTGTGTGAACGCGGTGGGCGTGGACCTCAACACGGCCTCCAGCGCATTGCTCTCCCGAGTGGCTGGCTTGAGCGCTGCGATGGCCGAAAACATCGTCGCGCAGCGCAACCTGCAGGGTGCCTTCAAAAGCCGCAAGGAGCTGCTCGGCGTCAGCCGTCTGGGGCCCAAGACGTTCGAACAGTGCGCCGGTTTCCTGCGCATCAGCAATGGCGACAACCCGCTGGATGCCAGCGCCGTCCACCCAGAGGCCTATAGCCTGGTCGAGCGCATCGCCAAGCAGAGCGGGCGTGACCTCAAGGGCCTGATTGGCGACAGCGCCACCCTCAAGGCGCTGAAGCCCGCCGATTTCGCCGATGAGCGCTTCGGGGTGCCCACCGTCAGCGACATTCTCAAGGAGCTGGACAAGCCAGGCCGAGACCCGCGCCCGGAGTTCAAGGCGGCGGAGTTCCGCGAAGGCGTGGAAACGCTCAAGGACCTCACCCTGGGCATGGTGCTGGAGGGCACGGTGACCAACGTGACGCACTTCGGCGCGTTCGTGGATATCGGGGTTCATCAGGATGGTCTGGTGCATATCTCGGCCTTGTCCGAGCGGTTCATCGACGACCCGCGCAGCGTGGTCAAGGCGGGCGACATCGTCACCGTCAAGGTGATGAGCGTCGATATTCCCCGCAAGCGAGTCGGGCTTTCCATGCGTCTCAGCGATGAACCAGAGCAGCCCGAACAAAGCGGTAGCCGCGCCGCTCAGGAGCCGCGCAAGCCTGCGCGCAGCAACCGGCAATCGGGCCAGCGCCAGGGGCAACAGCAGGGCAATACACCGGCGGCCATGGGCGCCCTGGGTGCCGCGTTGTTGAAGGCCAAGCGGGGCAAATAGTCGCGTGTCTTGAAAAACACAGGGCTGTCGCCATATCCTGCCCACTATTCCCTATCAGGTAGGATACAGTTCATGGTCACGCCCGCCGGTTTCCACAAGGTCTGCGTCATGCAGGCCTTATCAACAAGGAGTGTTCACCTTGTCTGAACCACTCACGGTGCCTACGTCGCTGACTGCTCAGGTCGAGCGCCTGCTCCCCAGTGCCCGTTTGGGGCGTTTGGGGCGGCTGCGTCGCGGGCTAGAAAAAGAGGGGCTGAGGGTCGATGCGCAGGGCCATATCGCACAGACCCCACACCCCCAGGCGCTGGGCTCCAAGCTGACCCACCCACACATCACCACCGACTACTCCGAAGCGCTGCTGGAGTACATCACCCCGGTGTATTCGGAACCCAGGGAGGCGCTGGCCTTCCTGTCCGATCTGCATACCTTTACCTACCATCATCTCGATAACGAGTGGATCTGGCCTGGCAGCATGCCTTCTCGGCTCTCCGGTAACGACAGCGTGCCGATTGCCGACTACGGCAGCTCCAACGTGGGCACCATGAAGCACGTTTACCGCAAAGGGCTGGACGTGCGCTACGGGCGGATCATGCAAGCCATTGCCGGTGTGCACTACAACGTCTCACTGCCTGAAGACATGTGGTACGCCCTGCGCGAGATGGAAAAAGCCACCCACGTACCGTTCAACGACTACCGTTCGACGCGCTACTTTGGCTTGATTCGTCACTTCCGTCGCCATAGCTGGCTGCTGCTCTATCTGTTTGGTGCGTCTCCCGCCGTGGACAAGAGCTTCCTGCCCAATGGGCAAGTGCCGAGCAAGCTGCAGCCGCTCGGTGACGATACTTATATCGCCCCCTACGCTACCACGCTGCGCATGTCCGACCTGGGGTATCAGAACAAGGTCCAGTCGCAGCTGAAAATCTGCTTCAACTCGCTCTCCAACTACGTCAACACTCTGCGCCATGCGATTTCCACACCGTGGCCCGATTATGAAGCGCTGGGCGTTCGGCAAGGCGATGAGTGGCAGCAGCTCAATGCCAATATCCTGCAGATCGAGAACGAGTACTACAGCGATATTCGCCCCAAACGCGTGGCTCGGCACAACGAAACCCCGAGCCAGGCACTCGAAGCCCGTGGCGTCGAGTACATCGAAGTGCGCTGTCTTGACCTCAACCCCTTCGATCCGTTGGGCGTCACGGAAGTGCAGATGCGCTTCGTCGATACTTTCCTGATGTGGTGCCTGCTCAGCGACAGCCCCTGGATTTCCGATGAAGAGTGTGACCGCCTGGATGACAACCGTCGCCTGGTGGTGGAGCGTGGGCGTGACCCCGAGCTGCGTCTCGTGCGTCAAGGGGAATCGGTGACGCTACCCGAGTGGGGCGAGCAAATCTTCGCGGAAATGGCCGAGGTCGCTCGGCTGCTGGACGCCGTGGAAGACGACGCCCCCCATGCGGCCGCACTGGCAGAACTGCAGCCACGCTTGCGACAGCCTGAATTGACGCCCTCTGCGCAACTGCTGGATAAACTGCAATCAAGCAATGGCTCGCTCAGCAAAATGCTGCTGGGTATGGCTCAGGAGCAGGCGGATGCCTTGAAGAGCACTCCCATGCTGCGCTCACGGGAAGCACTGCTGGCACAGCTCATCGACACCTCGCACCAGCAGCAGCGCGATATCGAAGCGGCAGATCACGAAAGCTTCAGCACCTTCCTGGAAAACTACTTCACCAAGGCGCGTGAATCGCGAGCACTATCGGCCATTACACCTGAGGATGGGCAATGACCTCATCCGCTATTCGTCCGGTCGCGCTACTCGGCGTCGCCTTTTGTATCCTGATGATGGCCGTGGCGTTAGGACTGGAGCACATTGGCGGGCTGGAGCCTTGCCCGCTGTGTGTTTTCCAGCGCGTCGCGGTCATCGCCGCTGGGCTGGTGCTGGCCGTGGCTGCCATTCATAACCCCCGCGGCCGTTTCGGCAAGGGGTTATATGGCGTGCTCAGCCTGGCGGCGGTAGGTATCGGGGCATTCATTGCCGGCCGCCATGTCTGGCTGCAGGGCCTGCCCGAAGATGAGGTGCCCAGCTGTGGCCCAGGGCTGGACTATATGATGGATATTCTGCCCATGCAGGAAGTCGTGGCCATGGTGCTCACCGGCTCCGGTGAGTGCGCGGAAATCGATTTCATGCTGCTGGGGCTGTCGCTGCCTGGCTGGACGCTGGTCGGGTTCGTCATTCTCGCCCTGGTGCCGTTACGTATGTTATGGCTAGCCGTGACGGGGCAGGGTACGTTAGCCAAGCGTTGATTATCAAGGCACTCACCTCAGTATCAAGGAAATCGTGCCCGCCTGAATTGACAGGGCTGGAAGGAACAGCGAGTCTAGCCCTGATGAAGGCGGCTATCAGCAAGGAGAAGCCCCATGCTCGAAGATTGCAAAAATGCCCTGGAGCGCTGGGGGGGCGTACACAGCCTGATCGACCGCTGGTTGGATCAGCGTCGCGCACTACTGGTCAGCTTCATTGAGCTCAAGGAAGCCTGTGATGCCGAGCTCGAAGCCGTTAGCAAGGCGCGCATCGACACCTTCAGCGAGCTGCTGATGGATTACATCAGCGCGGGTCACTTCGAGATTTACCCGCAGCTGGCCGAAGAGGCCAAGGCATTCAACGACGAAAGCGCTCTGCACATTGCGGCCCGATTGCTGGAACGGTTGGAGATGTCCACCGCCATGGTGCTGGAGTTCGACGAAGACTTCGCCAGCCCGGTACGCTGCCAGCAAAACCTGGCCAGGCTGCCCGCCTGGATCGACCGGCTCGCCAAAGGGCTCACCGAACGCTTCGCCCTGGAGGACCAGCTCATCGCACGCCTCCACGCAGCCCACAGCCCCCAGCAGATCAAATCTCCCGCTTAATGCCGCGCCCCCCGTAGCGCGGCGTAACGAAAGAGCGAGAGCAACGAGCGAAAGAGGCACCCGCGAAGGCGGCGCCAGCCGCCCCGATAGCGTCACCGAACCACAAACGTGCCCTCGCAACACAAAACGGCACCGCCACCCCCGGTGCCCTCATCGGCAACGCTCTGCGCGTTGCTTCGCGGGTGCGCTCCGCTTACGCCGCGCTACGGTATGTCGCCCACA
>NZ_PINZ01000027.1:0-43567 GCF_002810305.1 Halomonas sp. 141 | reverse complement strand
CGAGGCATAGATCACCGAAAAATGCTGATATTCTAAATCAGCCCGATCTCCATCAGCAATTGTTAACGCACCCTAGGTCAAAATTATCAAGCCTGCTCAGCTGTGAAAATTGAGCCGGTGTAATTATGGATTCGGTCACACTCACACGCCCCGCCTCATTCAACTGAGGATCAGCACTGGACGCGCTAATAACGTTTTGGAAGCTATCCAAAACAGTCCAGTCAAGCAGCATCTCTCGCGTCAAACCATCTTCTTCGGCATTAACTGCACGGTCTATCAGCAAACGTGTTGCATCAATCAACTCCGCTGCTTCGCGAAGCGTCAAGTCGTTTTTGAGCAGTAGAGTATCTGGGTCAAGAGTATAATTCGCAGGCATTTCAGATGTATTAAGCGCCTGCTCCAAACGATAAGGCACTATCGTGTTGCCCAACACAAAGTTATCCAGCGTGTTTAAATCTGCAAACTGGTCAGGCCTAATGGTGTCGTTGGTTACCATGACACGTGTGGCACCCAATACCGCTGGGCGCTCAAGACCACCTGTCACCAATACATCTTCTACACGTGCGCGAATAGCCCACGTATATATATCTTCAAGCGCGATGGGGGCACTATCAGCATCGTAGTCACCTTCCAGAATTTGCTGCACAAGCACCAAGCGGTCAGCTGCCACCGTTAGCCCGAGATTACCGGACGCAAAGGGCTGGTCCGGATTAAGCAAATACTGAGAGGGTAATTCGTTATTTTGTGACAGCGTAACGGCTTGCTGTAACGTCAAATAGGGTAGGTCGGCACGGGTTTCAATAGTGTCGGATAGACTGCTATCAGGATTTTGCGCATCACGCTGTGCATCGCGCAGCGGGTTACGCACACCTTCACGATAGGCCTCTACATTCAGATTTTCACCCGCCGCATCAATGGCATCCAGCGCCTGCGTCACTTGGCCTGCAATTGTCGGCAAACCCAGTAAATCGGCCATTTCCTGATTACTGAGTGGCGCATCGACATCATCAGCCTCATTAAACGCCTCAGCCAGCAGAGACAGAGCATCCTCATTACTGATACCTGCCGTCGCAGCCATGGCCAACAAACTCGAAACCTTGACACCGGCAATAAGCAAGTCTGCGTTCGGCGACGACTCAGCCAGTGGGTCAGTGTTCACCAGGTCAATACGCTGGTCGAGTCCTAACGCCGTTTTAATAGCCGTTTGGGCGTCCGCATCATTCAAATTAAACTGCTGAGCCAGTTGTACCATCATAGTGGTGAGCGGTGTAATGACGGTCGCCCCCTCAGGTGCCCGCAGCTCACCGACAAAAGGCAGACCGGTCGAGATATCGACCCCGCCAGTCGCGGTCAAGATACCGCTGCCCTGCAAGCCCTCAAAAAAGCCTTCTCGATTGGTCGTCACACTATTAGCGTCAAGCGCTCGTGTAACGGTAGCGCCTGAAATATAGCCATCAATGACATAACCGCTCACCGTTACAGGCGGCTCTGGCGTTGGTTCTGGCTCTGGTTCTGGTGCTGGCTCAGGTGCTGGCGAGCTGCCACCGCCGCCACCACCGCCTGCAGCCGCCGCACCTACCGCAATGGCACCACCACCGATATAAAGCCATGGCGGGATATCGGCAAACGAGCTGACCGGCGCACTGTTCGAGCCAGTGGTCCCCGCCGCGGCAGCGGCGCCCGATGGTGCCGACGTAAACGAGGCGCTGGGCACGAACAGTAAATTACCGAAGTCTTCTCCAGCGGCGATGCCTTGCTGCAAGGCATCGCTGGGGCTGATCAACAACAGGTCACCCTGCTCGACCACCGCCCAGCGTGGCACCACGACCTGCGACCCATCGGCCATCGTCACCAGAGCGTTCCCGTCAGGCAGCAGCTCCCAGGTTTGCACATCCGGTAGCTGACTGAGCGGCACCAGAAGACCGCTGTCATTACCGAGCTGCTGCATGAGAGCGTCCACATCGACCACGACGCGCCCGTTGGCCAGCGCCACGTCCGCCGCCATCAAGTCGATACGCTGGCCGCTGTTCATCATCAGCGTCAGGCTACCGTTGGGCTGGCGAATGACTTCTGACACTCCTTGCAGGTCATTCACTGGCACCATTTTATCGGCCAAGGCCTGCTGGGCGAGCAAGGGCAGGACGAGCGTGGCGGCCATGCCACCTTGCTTGAGAGTCTTCTGGTTCTTTTCCATCCAGCGGCGCACGAAGGCCACGCGCTCATGGGGATCTGCCGGTACTTCAATGCGCGATACGTCGCTGCGGGTGTCGGCAAGTGCTTGCCAAGCGCCCTGAGCCTCTACGCTGCTGACCCTGACACCATTGAGCAAATGACCGTTCACAACGCCGGGCTGTGTCGACTTGAGAATATCGGCTGATGACATCGCCATTGAGCACATCTCCACTGAAGGTTCGCAAGCGCTCATGGCGAATGCGTTTTCTAATTAGTTAGGCGACCGTCGCCCCGGCAGCCTCACGGAAAGGCGCCATTCAAATGGGGTCAAGTATTTCATAAAGAAGTAGGAAAGAAACCTGAAAAAAGAGGGGGTAATGCCCTATTTAAGAGCATTCATTGACTTCAAACCGCAAATGCAGTGCTGAGGGCTCCCCCGGAGTCTTGCGCAGGTTTGCCATATCTACCCTGTGCGCTTGGGTGACCGTGCCATGGCAACCAGACGGCAGTCAGCAGAAGTCAGCCCTCTCGTCCATACACGACACTCATTTGGCGGTTTCATCCTTTCACGCAATGTCGTCACGTAAGGAATTAGAGTCCACTGATAAAACCGTTAATCGAGCCGCTACGCTGCGAAACCAAACAGCTACTTCCTCGGTTTTACACCACCGCGACGCCCTAGGCCAAAGCCAACGCGGTATAAGTCAGGCATATCAATGCGGCCGTCCTTGCGTTCTTCGAACACCCCCAAGGTTAGCAAATCCTCTCGTAACCCTGGCCATCCTCTTTCCACATGCTGCGGAGGGAGCCGCCCCCCCATATTAGCTTCTTGCATTCCTCCGGGATAAGTTTCCTCCCAGCGTTGCTGGATGGACTCAAACGCAATCGGCACTGTTAAGCCTTGCAATGGGGTGAGAACCGCCTTAACCCAAGGATAATCCTCAGCAAATTCATTAACACGGATTTCGGAGGCCTTCTGCACCCCACGCTTGATACTTTCAAAATGCAAAGCATGCTGATGATCCGGATAGCGATCCAAGGTGTCTTCCGCCGCTTGGCGAATTGCTGCAATAAAGGAGCGCGGCGAGGTTCTCCCCTGCCCATCCGCCAGATGCCCCACCGTCCAAATATAGGGCACGCCTCTACGTCGGTCTTTACCCATCCAAGGGCCAGCCAATGCATCAAACAGGGCGCGTTGCGCGGGGCTCTCTCGCTTAATCTCATCGCCAGGAAAAAAGTGACTATTGTCTTTGCGTGGCTCGTTCCCTAAGGTCCTGGTGTAAATATTCCGAAGAACTTCACCGTATTCGCCTGGCCCATTCAGGAGGTATTGCCACAGAAGCCCATGCAAATCATGCCGTGCCCACGACAACTCAGCCCTGGTTGCCTGGAGTTTAGAAGCATCTGGAAAGTCCGTTACGGTGCGTTCAAGCTGATCTTCACGCAAGAAAATCTTGGCAGAGAGATGAGGATAAGGTTTTAACCAAAGTGCTACACGTAACAAGTCACGCACGATTTGGTCCATGACATGCCAGTCATTGCTTAGCCTGTCCAAGGCATCGAACAAAATGATGCCATCCCTTTTCTCCCCCCCTATTTTGTCACTGGCCAAGATCATGAACCGTGAAACTTTTTCCGGGTTATTCTTGACCCACTCAACACTTTCATCCCAGCTCTCATGAGGGATCGTTTCTTCAATGAAATCTGCAACCCACCGCATAATCACAGCACGCCAAACGGTATAAGGATCACTTCCCAGTTGCATCAAGCGCGCAAAAGTTTCTGCATCGGGGTAATGGTTGGGCTCGGGGCTTTCCGCAAAGCCTATACGGATTTCTGCCCGGTCAAGCTGCGGTATGGAAGAGCCAAGACGTTGGCGTAGCACCTGATCATGAAGTGCCGCGGTCCAAACTGATTTACCCACACCGCGGGTTCCCACTACCAGCTGACACTCTGGCCTCAGAGCCTTGAGATGGGTCGGCGGTACATATAGATGCTCCAGTGGTGGAGCACTGCCATTGTATGATGTCTCTAGTGGGAGCGCCTGTAATATGGCTTCTCGAATCGTGCCTAGTGAGGTCATTGTATGTCTCCCGAGAAGTCATTTAATCCATCAACCAATGTTCCGTAAATGGATCTTACCTCCTGACGATCTATTTGTTCCAAGCGGGTATGTAAAGACGTCAGCGCTGCAAAACCACGGTGCCATTTGATTGGCCAAGGATAGTGCGGAGCCACTTCATCACTGTCGTCAAAGTTCCATAATTCATCAGTAGTCGCTCCGGGTGGAACTTCATCGTAAAGAGCATCAGAGAACAGATCCCAGCTACGCTCTTTTAAATTCGCGAAATACTCAATCGCACTGGTTTCTGGAATCATGGCCCCCACCAGTTGCAAGCGTTCACGGATGTCTCGCACCACATCGGCCTGATGCCAATAGCTGAACAAAATTCGATAGCCGGACCAGGTTTGCTCCCCGTCAATAGCAAACAAAAGGACCAGACCGGCTCCGAGGTCGGTGACACAACTAGACGCCACCTCATCAATGCCTGAGCGGGAGTCTATCAAGATGATATCAGGCTGCCAGCGTTGCTCCAGCTGGTCCAGCAAGCGACTCAGTCGTTGTGACCAGCGCTCTTGTTTGCCCTGCTCATTTATTTTTGGCATCCAGACCCGGCCAAGCTTGGCGATATAGTCCCCCGGAGCACTACCATGGGCAGGGACCACATAAATCTCGCCATCATGAGCCAGCTCGCTGGTGGCCACCATGTCCTCAAACACGGCCCCACCATTATTGACAAGGTCTTCTACCAACCAATCGGTAATACCGTAAGCTGGCCGCTTATCAGCAGGCAACAAACCGGATGAAAGCCCCGGAGACTCCAAGTCCAGATCCAGTACCAACACCCGCTTGCCAGATTCAGCCAGCGACCAAGCCGACGCAGCCAGTGAGGTTGAACGACCTACTCCTCCTTTGATGGAAAAGAACACGACGCGAGGCACACCATCGGAAACGGGGGCAATGCTGGCCCAACGTCCTTCGCTTGCCAAGCGGTCAACCACAATAACGCCCTCAAACCCTTCCAGCGTAAATCCCGGCACGTCAGTCAGCACAGAGGTCATGTCATCCTCAAGCAGAATCATCTGCTCTGCCGGGAAGGCATGTGCACCGAGCCGCTCTGCTAACTCCTTTACGATTGAGCGGCATCCAGCCCACGTCTCCGTTTCACGCTCAACATTGGCGGACACAATCAGTCTCACGCGCCCGTTGAGATCCCGGTTTATAACGACCGGTTGGATACGGGCAATCAGCGCGGCGTGAGGAGCCAGCACCGTCTTCACGACCGGCAGGATTTGGTCAAAAGTCATCATATCAAGCCCTCTTGTTGAGCTCTCCGGATCCGTTGCCGTACCTGCTCAGCACCGCTTCGGTGAGGCTCGACATGTGCCTGATCAAAGTGACTTTGATTTGCGTAGCGTTGCGAGACCTCCCAATCTTGAAAGGGGTTATCTGCAGACAGGCCATAGCAGGCCCCCTGATGATGGCCGCTACGATAGGCCTCGTAGCGAGTCCAAATACCGTCGGCATGTCTCCGGTCTTGTCCTTGCTCCGGCCTGTTTTTATCGGTATCGAATTCCATACCAAATGCCAGCATAAGCCGTTTCAACCCACATTCGGCAGCCATACCAAACAGGTGGTCAGCATTTGCCCAGCGTCCGGCCTCAAATAGCTGCTCGGCGTCCTGCCAGTGGCGGTTGTGTGCATCCAGGAAATCGCTTTGCATCCTGCCTCCCTAAATATGGCTGCTCTCGTTCTCTCAAATTCTTGAGACGCGCACCAAGCCCTTCGGCGTCAGTGCGCCCCATTCCTTCTGAAATTTGTCTTGCCATAAATACTTGCACTTCAACAGAAAACGGGCAAATCACCATAAAGCCCAACGGGTCTAAGTGGAGCCACGAAATCGCATCTTGCAGTTTCACCTCGACCAGCTAGCGCTTCCTTACATTCATCATATCGCAGGTAAAAGAGCTAGATGTAGTGGCCAGTCAAGACTAGATAGTCACTCAAAGTCTCCTTCTGCCCCAACGGCAGCGATGCCAACATTACGCGAGCAGGGAAGAGCACTACACCATGACCATGCGTTATGCACACCTGTCGCCCGACCATTTGGCCGATGCCATCAAGTACGCGCCGCACATTCCGATGGACACAAAGTGGACAACCGAAGGAAAAGAGGACTAGAAAAACGAGGCATTCAGAGACGAAAAAAGGGGCCTAAGCCCCTGATTCTAAATATGGTGCCGGTAGCCAGACTCGAACTGGCACACCCGTAAAGGCGGCGGATTTTGAATCCGCTGCGTCTACCAATTCCGCCATACCGGCAATGGAGGCGAATTATACAGACACTATTCCTCGCGTCAATAAAAGCATGTGGTTATCAGCTAGATCCGTAAAAATTCATGCACCGGGCGACAGCCGTTTTTCAATCAGTCTTGAAAATAGGCTGGCCCCAATCGGCAGAATATCGTCGCCGAGTACGAAGGCCGGGTTATGCACCGGGATATTGCCGCTGTGGCCCACCCAGCAGTAGGCACCAGGGACAACCTTGAGCATGTCGGCGAAGTCTTCGCTGCCCATCAATGGTTTGTTATCAGTGCTGACATTCTCATGCCCGACCACTTCGCGGGCAGCCTCAGCGAGTAGCTCTGTCTGCAGGGGTGCGTTATCCAGCACGCTGAACACATCGCGAATCTCTATATTGATATCAACTTCATAGCTTGCCGCCATGCCAGCGACCAGCGTGCGCATACGCTCACGGGTTTGCTCGCGCACGCTGTCGGAAAAGGTTCTTACGGTGCCGGCAAGGGTGACCGTCTGAGGAATAACATTATAGGCCGACCCAGAGTGCACCTGAGTGATCGAGAGCACTACGGGGTCGTGGGGGTTGATATTACGGCTGACGATGCTTTGCAGCGCCTGAATCAAAGCGCCACTGACTATCACAGGGTCGCGGGAGTAGTGTGGCATCGCCCCGTGGCTGCCGCGCCCAGTTACGGTGATATCAAAGAAATCGGCACCTGCCATGGCGGGGCCAGGGCACAGCGCGACTTCGCCTGGGCCATGCAAAGGTGAGTTGTGAAGCCCATAGATTTCATCGCAGGGGAAGCGCTCAAAAAGCCCTTCTGCAATCATGCGTCGAGCGCCCCCCAACCCCTCTTCCGCTGGCTGAAAAATTAGCACGACAGTGCCAGCGAAGTTACGGGTTTCGGCAAGATAGCGGGCGGTACCCAGCAGCATGGTGGTATGCCCGTCATGGCCACATCCGTGGAAGCGTCCAGGTGTTTGTGAGCTAAACGAGAGACCACTCTCTTCCTCCATGGGCAGTGCATCCATATCGGCGCGTAGCCCGATGCGCTTACCCTGGCCAAGGCGACCGTGGATCAAGCCAACCACCCCGGTGGTGGCGATCCCGGTGTGAATTTCATCGACGCCGTACTCTTTCAGCAGGCCCGCGACGATGGAAGAGGTTCGCTGCTCTTCAAAGCCAATTTCGGGGTGGGCGTGTAGATCATGGCGGATAGCGCGTAGCTCATCGCCGTACTCTTCTATGCGAGCAATCGTAGTCATCTTGTTCTCCGTTGGGGATGACAAATCATCATTCTTAGGGTGTCTCAACTGGGCTGAGCAATGGTTTGAGCGGTGCACCGGCGGCAAAATCCCAGCTACGTCCCGGTGCGGCTTCCATTAGTTGCCGTGTGTATTCAGCCTTGGGCTGGGCAAGCACCTGGGCCGCTGGACCATATTCGATTAGTCGGCCACGCTGCATCACCAGCACGTCGTCGCAAATTTGCGCGGCCACGCGCAGATCGTGGGTAATAAACAGCACGGCAATCCCCAGCCGAAGTTGGATCTCATTAAGCAGCTTGAGTACCTGGGCTTGCACCGAAACATCCAGCGCGGAGACTGCCTCATCGGCGACGATTACCTCGGGCTCCATGGCCAATGCCCGGGCGATAGCGATACGCTGGCGCTGGCCACCCGAAAACTGGTGAGGGTAGCGGTCAATGGCATCAACCGGTAGGCCTACCAGTTCGAGCAGTTCACGCCCGCGAGCCAGCGCCTCTCGGCGTGGTGTACCGTAGTTGGTCGGCCCTTCGATCAGGCTCTGCCCCACCGTCATACGCGGGTTAAGCGAACGATTGGGATCCTGGAAGATCATCTGAATGCGCTTGCGGTGCGGCTTGAGCATCGATTTAGGCAGCTCAGTAATCTGCTTACCGCTGACCCTGATATTGCCGCCTGTTGGGGTAATAAGTCGCATCACACAGCGCGCCAGCGTCGACTTTCCAGACCCCGATTCCCCGACGATACCTAACGTTCGCCCACGTTTGAGCACAAAGCTGACATCATCCACGGCGCGGGTCGGCGCGACGGGCTTACGCAACCAACGCATCAGACCCTGGTTAGCGTTGAACACTTTCTCAAGCGACTGCACTTCCAGCACCGTTTTATTGCTGGTGGCCTCCCGCGGCGGGCGTGGTAGCAGACTAGGCACTGCGGCAAGCAGGCGTTGGGTGTAAGCCTCTTGAGGGTTACCCAGCACCTGGTCAACAGGGCCACTTTCCACCAGCTGGCCATGATGCATGACGCATACCCGGTCAGCGATATCCACCACCACGCCCATATCGTGAGTGATAAATAGCACCGCGGTGCCATGCTCGCGCTGGAGCTGTTTAATCAGCGCCAAAATCTGATGCTGAGTTGTCACATCTAAGGCGGTGGTAGGTTCGTCAGCAATCAGCAATTGAGGCTTAAGTAGCAACGCCATGGCAATCATGATGCGCTGGCGCTGGCCGCCCGAGAGCTGATGAGGGTAGCTTGTATAGATACGTTCAACGTCGGGAAGGTGGACTTGTTCAAACACCTCAAGCACTCGGGCTCGGCGCTGCGGGGCTGTTTGTGAGGTGTGCTGGCACAGCACTTCGTCCAGCTGGCGGCCTACGCTTAACACCGGGTTAAGTGCGGTCATCGGCTCCTGAAAGATCATCGCCATATGCCGCCCGCGCAGGGCTAGTAACTGGGCCGGTGTGGCGGCGAGCACATCCTCCCCGGCAAGCCGAATCTGCCCACTGCGCGCGACCAGCGCTCCGGGGGGCAGCAGTCCCATTGTGGCAAGCGAGGTGACCGATTTACCCGAACCGCTCTCCCCCACCAGGCACAGCGTCTCGCCAGCGCTAATGGCGAATGAGATAGCGTCCAGAATACGCGTAGGCTTATGCCCAGCGGTTTCGACAACCAGGTTTTCAACCTCAAGTATCGGGGTGTCCGCCATCATGACATCCTCCGTTTCATCTTCGGATCGAGTGCATCGCGTGCACTATCGCCGAGCAGATTAATCGATAGAATGCAGGCCGATAGCAGCAGCCCGGCCCAGAAGATCAGCGAAGGCTTAAGCTGAAAGTAAACCCGCCCTTCGGACATGATATTGCCCCATGAAGGTGTTTCAGTGCCGATCCCCGCGCCAAGAAAGGAGAGAATAGCTTCGGTAAGAATGGCAGAAGCACAGATATAGGTGCCCTGCACGATCAGCGGGGCCAGGGTACTCGGCATCAAGTGACGCCACAGCAGCTTCGGTGTGGAGGTGCCCATCAATATCGCAGCCTCCACAAATGCCTCTTCGCGAGTTGCCAGTACCCTCGAGCGGACCAGACGCACCACTTGGGGGATCTCGGGAACCATAATCGCGATCATCACTGTCCATAGGGAGGCGCTGGTGAGCGAGACAATGGCAATCGCCAGCAGGATGCCGGGGATTGCCATCAATCCATCCATGATGCGCATCAATATCGCGTCAAGGGTACGGAAGTAACCCGCCAACAAGCCTAGCGGTAAGCCTATAGCCACACTTGTCACGGCCACTCCTAGCCCGACAGTTAGCGACACGCGGGCGCCATAGACAATCCGTGAGTAGAGATCGCGTCCATAAGGGTCGGTGCCGAGCCAAAACTCACTCCCCATGGGCTTCAGGCGGTTAGCGGGCGATAGCGCCAGCGGGTCATGATTCGCTAGCCAAGGTGCAAACAGGGCGACAGCTACGATCAAGATCAGCACAAGGCCAGCGGCCAGGGTAACTCCCTGCGGGCGAGTCTGGCTTAGCCGCGACAGTAGGCGGCTAACGCCGCGCCCTTCGGGGGCGACGGTAAAGTGGGAGTGCGAGGCATGCATCAGTAGCGAATCCTCGGGTCGGTGATCGCGTAGGAGAGATCGATCAGTAGATTGATAATCACGTAGAGCCCGGCAGTGAGCAGAATCAACGCCTGGATCACCGGGTAGTCGCGGGCCAGTACAGCGTCCACTATCAGCCGCCCTAGGCCAGGAATATTGAACACACTCTCGGTGACCACGACCCCAGAAATCATCAGGGCAAAGCCGGTACCAATCACGGTTAGAATCGGTACCGCCGCATTACGCAAGGCATGGCGAAAGAGCACCGCACGCTCGGCAAGCCCTTTGGCGCGGGCGGTACGGATATAATCCTCGTCAAGAACTTCAAGCATACTGGCGCGGGTCATACGCGTGATAAGCGCGATATAGATCGAAGAGAGCGTTAGCGCTGGCAGCACGATGCGACTGGCAAAAGGGGCAATTCCCTCGCTAAGACTTCGAAAGCCCTGCACCGGCAGCCAGCCCAGCTCAAGGGCAAACAGCTGAATCAATAAATAGCCAATCACGAATACCGGCACCGAAAACCCCACCACCGAGGCCGACATCACCAGGTTGTCGAGAAAGCGCCCATGGCGCCAAGCGGCAATGACCCCTAGCGGAACAGAGATAACCACGGTAAACAGTATCGCTACCACCGCCAAACTGACGGTTGGCTCTAGGCGCTGCCCGATCATTGTTAATACTGGTGTCTGGGAAATCAGCGATGTCCCGAAATTGCCGCGTACCAACTCTCCAAGCCAAACAAAGAACTGGATATGCAGCGGCTGATCAAGCCCTAATGCCGCCCGAATATTGGCGAGTTGAGCGGGGCTTGCCATATCCCCAGCAATAATGGCTGCCGGATCTCCTGGCGAGAGACGCAGCAGTAGGAAGACAAACAGCGCTACCACCAACATAACGGGGATCGAGGCTAAAATACGGCGAATGAAGTAAGCGAACATGCGGTGCCTGCTATAGGTTGTGGATAGGCATGGTCGAATAACAAGGCCAGTGCGCAGGTTCACTAGCGAACGTAATGTCCCTCGCGCACTGGCAAAACCTTATTCGCTCTTAGTCAGATTCCAGAACACGGGCACAGGCCCTTTGAGCACACCGTCGAGCTGGTTGGACCAGGAGGAGACCGAGCGATAATCGCCTAGAGGCACATAGATAACCTGTTCAAGCGCATGGACTTGTATCGCCTCTGCAATACGCTCTCGCTCTTCGTCACTCTCAGCCATGGCGAAATCCAGGCGCATGGCTTCCAGCTCTTCATCCTTGGGCCAGCCGAAGAAACTACCCTCTCGCCCTTGGGCGTTGAGCATCGGGTTGACGATAGGATTCCACACTTCCGGGATAATCCAGTTGGTGAAGAACATGTTCCAACCTCCATCCGCTGGATCATTCTGGCTGGCACGTCGCGTCACCAGCGTCTGCCAGTCCATCGGCTGCATTTCGACATTAAAACCGGCCTGACGCAGTGCTTGAGCAGCCACCACCGGCTGGGGAGAGACCGTTGCCACATCAGTAGGCTGTAGCATGACTACCGGGGTGCCGTCATAACCCGCCTCTTCCAGT
Source organism: Halomonas sp. 141 (assembly GCF_002810305.1). Taxonomy (NCBI): domain Bacteria; kingdom Pseudomonadati; phylum Pseudomonadota; class Gammaproteobacteria; order Oceanospirillales; family Halomonadaceae; genus Halomonas; species Halomonas sp. 141. The sequence goes on along the minus strand of NZ_PINZ01000027.1, from coordinate 31,611 downwards.
AGCTCGCGAGCCCGATCAAGATCGCCAGTGGCCATCCAGGTATCGGTGCCAGCATCACTGCCTAACGGCGTCGTGCAACCAAAGAAAGAGCCACATGCTTCGTAGTAATCAGCATTGCCAACCAAGGCCGCAAGCACATCCTCTTGATTCATCGCCAGCATCGCCGCCTGGCGAATACGCACATCGTCAAAGGGCGGATAGAGGAAGTTCATCCGCCCCATGGTTTGGCTGCCCATCTCGCTGAGTGTCTCAAGGATTAGGTCGTCATTGGTTTCAAGCAGCGGCGCCAGATCAAGCGGCACCTGCTCAATGAAATCGATATCTCCACTGCCCAAGGCGTTAATAGCCGTTTGTTGGTCGGGCATGGTGATCCACTCGACGCGGTCAACATTGACCACCTTGCCGCCCGCCGTCCAACTTGGCGGCTCATCACGGGGCACGTACTCCTCGAACTTGGTATATACAACCCGATTACCAGGCTGGAACTCGTCAGCAACAAAACGGAAAGGGCCAGAACCGATCTGCTCAGGAATTGCCTCTTCAGGACTTGTGCTCGCCAGGCGCTCGGGCATCATGAATGCGGGAACAGAGGAAGGCTTGGCAAGCAGCTCGAGTACATAGCTAAACGGCGAAGATAAGGTCAGGGTGATGGTGCGTTCGTCGCTGGCTTCAAGCGATTCGACATGGTTCATCAACATCAAACCACCGGAGTCGCGTTTTGCCCAGCGCTCAAGAGAGGCAACACAGTCGGCAGCGGTGACCGCCTCGCCATCGTGCCAGGTAAGTCCGTCGCGCAGCGTGAAGGTATAGACCAAGCCGTCATCAGAGATTTCCCAGTCAGCCATCTGAGGCTGTGGCTGGAACTCTTCATTCATGCCGAGCAGGGTATCGAACACCATATAACCGTGATTACGGGTGATATGCGCCGTGGTTAGGATTGGATCAATGATCCGCACCCCTGAATGCATAACTGCGTTGACGGTTTGCGCCTGGGTCTCGGCAACAAATGACATTGCACCAAAACTGAGCAGCGTCGCACTAAGCAGGCTCCGAACCATGCCAGGAGACGATTTAATCACTACTGTAGATTGCATCGTGATACCTCTTTTTTCTTGGTGATAGAACTACTCTGAGTGGCCAACCAAATTAGATTGCGAAGCCTCATCAGGAGGAACAAAAGGCTCTCCCATGGGACGAGTTCGGATACCCGGCTCCAGGTACCGCCAAGGCAGCTCGCCGGGGTCAGCCGCCATTGGGCCAGGCGATTTGGCGATCAAAATAGCCGCGGCGATCGGCTGAAAATCGGCACGAAAATGTACCGAGCTTTTGAGCACTAAAATCTTCTTTACCTCAGGCTCAATACCCACCATGCGTAGCAGGTTGCGATCTAGTAGTTGGCTCTTACGACTGGTCACTAAGATCGCCACGCCGCCTACTTTTAACTGCGCACTGGGGCCAAGATCGACCTGATTGCCGTGCATCATTGGGCCGTCGAAACGACAGCGGCCATCGCTCAGGCGCACCACCTCGAACTCGGCTTCCAGTGGTGCATCGCCAACACTTGGTTCTCCACCCAACGCAAGCAAAATCCGTGCCCCCTCACCCACGGCATGTGCTTTTGCAGCCGCCGCCGGGTCACAAATCAACCCTAAGGCGGCGTCTTGGGCATCCGCTTCCACCAGCGCACGCAACATACCGGTGGTGGTTGCATCGCCCCCGGCACCCGGGTTGTCCTGGGTATCAGCAATAACCACTGGTCGGTTTTCACCATTAGCAAGCCGCATTGCTTCAGCAACGGCCTCTTTAGGCGTCAGAAAAGGGACTTGCCAGCGCGCTTCAAGAGTGACGATCTCGTCAGCAAGCCGCGCTACGTCAGCCTCTAGCCGCTCACGGTCGGCCCCATACCCCCAAACGACTGGGCCGCATTCAGCAAAGTCCGCTGCGGGAAAGCCGGCAGCGAATGAACACACGCCGTTACTGCGCTGGTCATGTTCGCTAAGCCCGTGATAGACACTCTGAGCTGGTTCAAGAAAGGTACTGCCAGCGGAAATAGGAATAAGGAAAGGAATGCGCCGCGACGAGAGATGTAACGTCTCGCCATCGAAGATGCGTTTGAGCAGCGCCATGGTGCGGGCGCCCGTTTCAGCCATATCCACATGTGGATAAGTGCGGAAGGCCACTAAGCCAGATGCCGCTTCAAGCATGCGCTGGGTAACATTGGCGTGCAGGTCAAGACTAGCCACTATCGGTAGTTCACTGCCCACGATCTCACGCAGTCTAGCCAACAGTTCACCCTCGCCATCAGCGAGATGTTCGCAAACCATTGCGCCGTGTAGGTCGAGATAAATAGCGTCAAAAGTATCAGACGAAGCAGCGAGGGTTATTTCACCGGCAATACGCTCAAAAGCATCTTTAGTGACATGCGCCGAAGGGCTTGCTGCGGCCCATATCACGGGTAACAATTGATGCCCCTCGGCTAAGGCTGCCGTGATAAATCCACCAATCGGTATATTTACCTTTTCGAGCTCAAGTAAAGCTTCATCCCGACATAGCGCGGGAAAACCTCCCCCTTGAACAAAACTCTCGTAGACAGCTTTGGTAGGCGCGAAAGTATTGGTTTCATGCTGAAAACCCGCGATCAGAATTTTCATCCCTTCTCCTAGACTTAAGTATATGACGCAGTGCAGCAGTCACATATTTTTCACTCTAGGCGTGGCATAGACAGACAAGCAATGACCGATGCATTATGAAACTGTTGCCCTTTGAGCAACACTGCTTCCCAACCACCGGTACTTGGCATGTCATCTCACGCACCGTTGAATAATGAAGGGTTTAATTCGCGTCGAATGCGCTACGCCTTTGAGGCGATGACGCAGGGTTCTATTCGTCGCGCGGCGGACAAACTGGATATCGAAGCTTCCGTTATCAGCCGTCAAATCGCACGCCTGGAAGCGGAGCTGGGGGTAAGGCTGTTGGAGCGGCATGGGCGAGGTGTACGCGCTACAGAAGCGGGGGAGTTACTGCTTGATTTTCATCGAGAGCGCCAAGCCGCTGAATCTGCACTGCTCAGTGATTTTTCCGAGCTCGACAACCTCAGCCGAGGATCGCTTCGATTAGCAATTAGCGAGGGCTACAGCGCCACGCTTATGAGCGAAGTGGTCAATCATTTTTCCCAGCAACACCCAAAACTGCACTTTGAAGTGACCCACGCGAGCGTAAACCAGGTCGTCACGCGGGTTATGGAAGGTGATGCGCATATAGGGCTGGCCTACTCTCCACGCCTTTTACCTGGTGTTCAATCAATAGCCTCGGCTCGCCAACCGGTATGCGCAGTAATGCACCCTGACCACCCCCTGAATCAGCTGCCCTCCCCCCTCTCACTGGATGATATTCTCCAATATCCACTGGGGTTAATATCCAAGGGATACGGTCTGCGTCAATTAGTCGACACCGTGGAAATAATCGATAAACGCCACTTCACCCCAAGCCTAGTCAGCAACTCGCTAGCAACCCTCAAACAGTACGTAAGCGCTGGGCACGCAGTAACTTTTATGCCGGCGGTGGCACTCAAACATGAACTTGCACGGAGCCAGCTTGTAGCGCTACCTATCGCCCATCAGGTGTTTATCGAGGCCGAATCACACCTCATCGTGCGTCAGCATCGCCCCCTATCGCTCGCAGCCTCTCGATTAATCAAAGAAATCTGTCGGATTTACCCCTTTTCCACCACCTCAATATAAACCTATGAGTGATACGCCTGACTTCAAACAAGTAGTCGAGTATCCTGTATGGACTTTTTTTCCGGGTATAATGCTCGGCTCTCTTCACTCTCCTAGCGAAATGTCTCCATCTCCATGCAACGCTCCGATTTTCATTACGAACTACCCGACGAGTTAATTGCTCGTTACCCTTCTGAGCAGCGTAGCGACTGCCGTTTGCTGTGCGTGGATGGCCAGAGCGGTGCGTTGGAACATCGCCGCTTCCCTGATTTGCTCGAGCTTTTGGAACCGGGCGACCTGCTGGTGTTTAACGACACCCGCGTAATTCCGGCGCGCCTGCATGGTCATAAGGCCAGCGGCGGCAAGGTGGAGATGCTGCTTGAGCGCCCACTGGATGCCCACCGTGGCTTGGCGCATATCCGCTCGAGTAAATCGCCGAAACCCGGCACCGAGCTGATTTTCGAAGGCGATGTTCACGCCATCGTAGAAGGCCGTCGTGATGCGCTATTCGAGCTGCGCTTTTTGGGCGATACGCCAATGATCGCGCTGCTTGAAAAGCACGGCCATATGCCGCTGCCGCCCTACATTACCCGCGAAGACGAACTCAGCGACCGTGAGCGCTACCAGACCGTGTATGCCCGGCGTGACGGCGCAGTGGCGGCACCAACAGCGGGTCTGCATTTTGATCAGCCGCTGCTGGACGCCCTTGCCGATAAAGGCATTAACCGCGCCTTTGTGACGCTGCACGTGGGCGCAGGCACCTTTCAGCCCGTGCGCGTCGACAATATCCTCGAACACCACATGCACAGCGAGTGGATCGAGGTCACCGAAGCCACCTGCCAGCAGGTGCGTGATACCCAGGCGGCCGGCAAGCGCGTGGTGGCGGTAGGCACCACCAGCGTGCGCTGCCTGGAGAGTGCCTGCATGAAAAGCAGCGACGGCGAGATCGCCCCGTTCAGCGGCGATACCGATATCTTTATCTACCCTGGCTACCAGTGGCGCTGTGTCGATGCACTGATCACCAACTTTCACCTGCCCGAGTCGACGCTGCTGATGCTGGTGTCGTCCTTTGCAGGCTATGACCACATCATGCACGCCTACCGTACGGCGGTAGAAGAGCGCTACGCCTTTTTCAGCTATGGCGATGCCATGCTGCTCACCCGCTAGCGCTGTGCCACCCGATAGATCAACGAGCGATTGTGATGCGAAACGAATGCTTTATGCGCTTTGAGCGCCTTGCGGAAGACGGCCGTGCGCGCCGGGGCCGCCTTCACTTCCCACGGGGCACGGTAGAAACGCCAGCCTTCATGCCAGTGGGTACCTACGGCACCGTCAAGGGCATGACGCCTGAGTCGGTGAAAGAGATCGGCGCGGAAATCATCCTGGGCAACACCTTCCACCTCTGGCTGCGCCCGGGCACCGATGTCATCGAAGCCCACGGCGACTTGCACGACTTCGCCCAGTGGGACAAGCCGATCCTCACCGACTCAGGCGGCTTTCAGGTCTTCTCGCTGGGCGAGATGCGCAAAATCACCGAGCAGGGCGTGCACTTCCGCTCGCCGGTGGACGGCAGCAAAGTGTTCATGGGACCGGAAGAGTCCATGGCCGTGCAGCGCTCGCTGGGCTCTGACGTGGTGATGATCTTCGATGAGTGCACCCCCTACCCGGCCACTTTCGAAGAGGCCGAGAAGTCGATGGAGCTGTCGCTGCGCTGGGCCAAGCGCTCACGCACGGCTCACGGTGACTCGCCTTCGGCGCTGTTCGGCATCATTCAGGGCGGCATGTACCCTGAATTGCGCGAACGCTCACTCAAAGGGCTGCTAGATATTGGTTTTGATGGGCTGGCGATTGGCGGCCTGTCAGTAGGTGAACCTAAAGAGGAAATGATTAAAGTCCTCGACTACCTGCCTACCTGGATGCCCGATGAGAAACCGCGCTATTTAATGGGCGTTGGTAAGCCAGAAGATTTGGTTGAAGGCGTGCGTCGGGGGGTGGATATGTTCGACTGTGTGATGCCGACCCGCAATGCGCGTAACGGGCACCTGTTCACCTCGGACGGCATCGTCAAGATCCGCAATGCCAAGCACCGTTTCGACACGCGTCCACTGGATGAAGAGTGCGACTGCTACACCTGCCAGCATTTTTCCCGTGGCTACCTGCACCACCTGGACCGCTGCAACGAAATGCTCGGTTCGATGCTCAACACCATCCATAACTTGCGCTACTACCAGCGCGTCATGGCTGATTTGCGCGCAGCAATCGAAGCGGGTACATTGACGACCTTTGTGGAAGGCTTCTATGCACGGCGCGGCTTGCCGGTGCCTCCCCTTGCGGGACCTGAAACCTGATAACTAACCGCCATCGGCCATACTGAGTGGCGTCAACCGGTTCACCCATTGTTCTAACTCAGGAGTTCTCTGCAATGCTGGATTTCTTCATCTCACCAGCCCATGCCCAGGAAGCCGCCGCTGGCGGTGGTATTGCGCAAATCGTCATGCTCGTCGGCTTTGTGCTGATTTTCTACTTCCTGCTGTGGCGCCCCCAGGCAAAACGTGCCAAGCAGCACCGTCAGCTGGTCTCCAGCCTGGCCAAGGGTGATGAAGTGGTCATCGGTGGTGGCCTGGTAGGCCGCGTGACCAAAGTCAGCGATGAGTTCCTGACCCTAGAAGTATCGGAAGGTACCGAAGTCAACGTGCAGAAGAATGCCGTGGCTGCCGTACTGCCCAAGGGCACCATTAAGTCCATCTAACGCTCGCACCTCCCCCTGCCGACTCCGTGCCAGCCACCCCGGCAGGGGTGACATGGTAGCGTCGATGGTGAACGTTGCTGTGCACAACTTGTCTGTGCACAGCGATTCCGTTTGTAATTGAAGGCAGGGCTTGCATGCTCAACCGTTACCCCCTGTGGAAGTATCTGCTGATACTGGTCGTCCTGGTGGTTGGCCTTATCTATTCGCTTCCCAATCTATTTCCCGCCGATCCCGCCATTCAGGTGAGCGATGCCCAAGGCAACATGCTCGATGAGCGGCAAATCAATCGCGTCGAACAAGCGCTGACCGACAACGACATTGCCATCAAGGCCGTGGAAGAGGTCGACGGGCAGTGGTTGATTCGTTTGCAGAGCAACGATGACCAGCTGAATGCGCGTGATATCGCGGCCGACGTGCTGGGTAGCGGTGCCACCGTTGCCTTGAACCTGGCGGAAGCCACGCCCGGTTGGCTGCAGGCCTTCTCCGCCACACCCATGACGCTGGGTCTGGACCTGCGCGGCGGCGTTCACTTCCTGCTGGAAGTCGATATGGAAGCGGCCCTGACCCAGCGCCTGGAAGTCAATGCCAGCGCCATTCGTGAACTGCTGCGTGGCGAGCGTATCCGCTACCGCAATACGGAGATCGCCGAGCGTTCGCTGTCCATCGATTTTGCCAGCAGCGAAGATCGCGACGCAGCTCGCCGATTGATCAGCCGCGACTTCCCCAACTTCGATTACAGCAACCAGGGCGATGGCCGAGCCTCCCGTCTGGTCATGTCACTCAGCGACGCAACGGTCAGCGAGATTCAGGACTATGCGGTCAACCAGAACCTGACCACCCTGCGTAACCGTGTCGACGAGCTGGGCGTAGCCGAGCCAATGGTACAGCGCCAGGGCCCCAGCCAGATCGTGGTCGAGCTGCCCGGCATTCAGGACACGGTGGCGGCCAAGCGCATCGTCGGCGCCACGGCCAACCTGGAGTTCCGTCTGGAAGCGCGTAACGACACGCCCGACATGGAAACCGAGCGCTTCGACTTCCGTAACGACAGCGGCCGTTCTGCGGACCTGATGCGGGACGTGATCATTACCGGTGACAGCGTTTCCAGCGCCAGCCACAGCTTCGATGAAAATGGCCGCCCACAGGTCAACATCAACCTGGATGGCACCGGCGGTACATTGATGAACCGCGCCACGCGCACCAACATCGGGCGCAACATGGCGGTGCTGTTCATCGAGCACAAGAGCGAAGACCGCGTCGAGACCGACCCGGAGACTGGCGAGCAGACCATCATTCGCGAGCCCTACACGGAGCGCGGCTTGATCAGCCTGGCGACCATCCAGAGCGCACTGGGCAACAGCTTCCGCATTACCGGGCTCGACTCGCCCACCGAAGCTGCCGAACTGGCCCTGCTGCTGCGCTCAGGCTCTCTGGCTGCGCCCATCTACTTCGTGCAGGAACGTACCATCGGCCCAAGCCTGGGTCAGGAGAACATCGAGCGCGGCCTGCTCTCGGTTCAGATTGGCCTGCTGCTGGTGGTGATGTTCATGCTGATCCGCTACAAGGTGTTCGGCATCTTCGCCAACGTGGCGCTGGCGCTCAACCTGACCCTGCTGATTGCCGTGATGTCGATGCTGGGGGCCACCCTCACCCTGCCGGGCATTGCCGGTATCGTGCTGACCCTGGGTATGGCGGTAGATGCCAACGTACTGATCTTCGAACGTATACGCGAAGAGTTGCGCAACGGTCTGTCGATTCAACAAGCCATTCATGCGGGTTACGAGCGTGCCTTCACCTCGATCGTGGATGCCAATATCACCACCCTGCTGGTGGCCATCATCCTGTTCTCGATTGGTACTGGCCCGGTCAAAGGCTTCGCGGTAACGCTCTCCATCGGTATCCTGACCTCGATGTTCACGGCCCTGCTGGTCACGCGCGCCATGGTCAACCTCACCTATGGCAGCAAGCCCGTCAAGAAGCTCTGGATCTGATCTCGTGAAGCAGACATACGCGCTCCGCACAGAATTGAAGAGGTGGTAATGAAACCCCTATCGCAGCTACGCATCGACTTCATGGGACGACGCAACCTTGCGTTCATCGTCTCGGCGGTGATGCTGATCGTCTCTATCGGTGCTATCGTTGTTCAGCAGCTCAACCTGGGGCTGGACTTCACGGGCGGCACCCTGGTCGAAGTACGTTACGGTGCCGCACCGTCGCTGGATGCCATTCGCCAACTGCTGGAAAACAGCGGTTTTCAGGATGTGTCCGTGCAAACCTTCGGTGCTTCCACCGAAATCCTGATTCGCCTGCAGCAGGCCTTTGACCCCGACATCGGCAGCGAAATCGTCGGGCTGCTGCGCGCCGATGGCGCTGACGTCAATCTGGTGCGCGCGGAGTTCGTGGGTGCTCAGGTAGGTGAGCAACTGCGCGACCAGAGCGGCATGGGCATGCTGGTGGCCCTCGGCGTCGTGATGGTCTACGTGGCCTTGCGCTTTCAGTACAAGTTCGCCGTCGGCGCTCTGCTGGCGCTGATGCACGACGTGATCATCGTGGTGGGTGTCTTCGCGCTGTTCCAGCTCGACTTCAACCTGACGGTACTGGCCGCACTGCTCGCGGTCATCGGTTATTCCCTCAACGATACCATCGTGGTGTACGACCGTATCCGCGAGTCCATTCGCACGTCGCGGATCGACAACATGGGGCAAATCATCAACGAAGCGATCAATGCCACGCTCTCGCGTACGCTGGCAACGTCGGGTACCACCATCCTGGTGCTGCTGGCCTTGCTGCTGCTGGGCGGCGACATGATCGAAAACTTCGCTATCGCTTTGCTGATAGGCGTGGGTGTGGGTACCTTCTCTTCCATCTATATCGCTGGCGCCCTGCTGATTCCGCTCAAGCTTTCTCGGGAAGACCTGATCCCGACCAGGAAAGAAGTGGATGAAGAGGAAGAAGAGCTGCCGTAAGGCACGAATGCTCCCTTCAGAAAAAGGCCTTGCCGCTTACGCGACAAGGCCTTTTTCATATCACCAGGGAACTGACATTACGCTCAGAAATGCGGCGCCAGCTGTTTGATCAGTGCTTTATAAAGGCGCGGACCAGCGGCCATCAGTTGGCCTTCTGCGGTCACGGTGGGCTGGCCGTTGGGCGTGCCCATCAGCGCGCCGGCTTCTTTCAGCAGCAGCGTACCGACCTGCATGTCCTGCTCTTCCAGGCCCAGAACGAACACGCTGTCGACGCGGCCAGCGGCCAGTTCGCAAATGTCCAGCAGGCCAGAGCCCGTGGCGACCAGGGTTTCCACCTGGGGGGCCAGTTGCTGCGTCACGGTCAGGTAGGCAGGCAGATGGCTGGGGCGCAGCCAGGCTTCCGGCAGGCTCATGGCCATGCGGGTACCGGGAATGGCCGTGGGCTTGCTCACGCGCATACGTTTGTCGTTGTGCTGGGCGCCACGGCCACGGCTGGCGATGTATTCGTCATCGCCAAAGGGAGAGACCACCACCGCGTGTTCGGGGCGACCTTTGATCAGACACACCACTGAGAGTGCAAAGCCCTTGCCTGCCACGGCCAGGTTGGAATAGCCATGCAGGGGTTCGATCTTCCAAACGATCTCTTCGCCTTCGCCTTTACCCGCCTGATGGGGGGTATAGCGGCCGGAGAAGCCATGCTGCGGATAGCCGCGCTGCAGTTGCTGAACGATGGTGGCTTCGGCCTTGCGGGCCGTGTCTTCCAGCAGGCGGTCGAGATTGAATTCTTCGTGGGCGTTTTCGATACGCTCACGGACACGCAGAAAATGTTCAACCGCGCTACGCGCAGCGCGCAGCGTAAATTGGACCATTGGATTCATGATCGGGCCTTGTCACAGTGATGTTAAAGAACGGGGCAGGCGCAGGACACCTTAATGGCGGGCAATTCTATCAGAGGCCCCTCGGGCATGCCATCGACTCGTGCTAAACTGCGCCTTTTACGTCGTGAACCGGGCTTATCATGCTTGACCGCATTCGAATCGTTCTTATTGGCACCAGCCATCCTGGCAATATTGGCGGCGTGGCGCGCGCCATGCACAACATGGGCCTGGCGGATCTGGCGCTCGTTGCCCCCCGCTGCGACGTGCTCACCCAGGAGAGCATCTCCCGGGCGTCAGGGGCCGACCATCTGCTCCATCAGGCAACCATTCATGCCACGCTGGAAGATGCCGTGGCCGACTGCACCCTGGCCGTGGGTGCCAGTGCCCGCTCACGTACGCTGCCCTGGCCAATGATCTCCCCCCGAGCGCTGGCCGAGCGGCTGCCCACGGAGTGCCGCCCTGCCAATGCGCGCATCGCGCTGGTGTTTGGGCGCGAGGACAGCGGCTTGACCAATGCCGAGCTGCAGCGCTGCCATGCCCACGTACACATTCCCACCAATGCGGATTTCAGCTCGCTGAACCTGGCGGCGGCGGTACAGGTACTCGCCTACGAGTGTCGCATGGCCTGGCTGACGCAAGCCGATGCGCCCCCCGCTCAAGAGGATGACGAAGAGGCCGCGCTGGCGTCCCACGAAGAGCTGGAGCGGTACTTCGAGCACCTGGAGCGCACGCTGATCGCCATCGAGTTTCATGATCCCGCACAGCCGCGCCAGTTGATGGCACGCCTGCGCCGCCTGTACCTGCGTGCTCGCCCCGAAAAAATGGAGATGAACATTCTGCGCGGCATCCTGTCGGCCACGGAAAAGGCCGCCCAGCCGAACACAACGCCGCGCTGAGAGGCGTTATCGTCGCCCCATGGCCTAAACTTGAAGTTATCCCGTGGCGCCCCCACATTTGGGGGCCGACTCATACACAGCCTGCCCCGCTGCCGCTTTTACGCCCAAGGACACTCCCATGTTTCAACGCCTGCGCGAAGACATCAACAGCGTATTCGACCGCGACCCAGCGGCACGCAACTTTCTCGAGGTCTTGACCAACTACCCGGGCCTGCATGCCCTGCTGCTGCACCGTTGTGGCCACTGGCTATGGAAGAAGAACTTCAAGTGGCTGGCGCGCACGCTGTCGACGTTCTCCCGCTGGATGACCGGCATCGAGATTCACCCCGGCGCCACCATTGGTCGGCGTTTCTTTATCGATCACGGCATGGGCGTGGTGATCGGCGAAACCGCCCAAGTCGGCGACAACGTGACGCTCTATCAGGGGGTTACCCTGGGCGGCACCAGCTGGAATAAGGGCAAACGCCACCCCACCCTGGAAGATGGCGTGATCGTCGGGGCTGGTGCCAAAATCCTGGGGCCGTTCACGGTTGGGGCCGGTGCCAAGATTGGCTCCAATGCCGTGGTCACCAAAGAGGTGCCCGCAGGCGCAACGGTGGTCGGCATTCCCGGCAAGATCGTCAAGCGCGCCGAGCCCGATATCGAGGAAGCGCTGGATATCGACCCGGCCCGACGCGAAGCCATCTGCCAGAAATTCGGCTTCGATGCCTATGGCGTTAGCCAGGACATGCCCGACCCAGTGGCACGCTCCATGCAGGCCATGCTGGACCATATGCACGCGGTGGACGAGCGTATCGAGCGCATGTGCTCTACCCTGCGCAAGCTGGATGCCAGCTACCGTGACGGCCAACTGCCCGAACTGAGAGATGAGGACTTCGCCGACATTCTGGATGAGGCCGATACCGGCTGCCCCGGGCTGGGCAAGACGCGCAGTGAAGCAGTGGATACCGCTGATGACGCCAACCGCCGTCCCAATAGTTGACCAAAGCACTCAGGATTTCCATAATGGCGTTACACTTGCCGCCAGTGCGCTGAGGCTCAGCGACGAGGTACCTGTTATGCGCTTGACGACCAAAGGCCGATACGCCGTTACCGCCATGCTGGATCTGGCGATCAATACGCCACAAGGCCCCACCAGCCTTGGCGATATATCCCAGCGCCAGGAGATCTCGCTCTCGTATCTGGAGCAGCTGTTTGCGCGGCTGCGGCGCAGCGGGCTGGTCTCCAGCGTGCGTGGTCCGGGCGGCGGTTATCTTCTTGCCAGACCTGCCGCCGAGATCAGCGTGTCCCAGGTCATCGATGCGGTCAATGAAACCGTCGATGCCACCCGCTGCCAGGGGCTTTCCGACTGCCAGCAGGGCGACACCTGCCTGACCCACCACTTGTGGTGCGAACTTTCGGGTCAGATACGCCACTTTCTGGATGACGTGACGCTGGCGCAGCTGATGCAGCGCCCGGACGTCATTCGTATTGCCGCTCGACAGAAGCAGCGCGCCGACGCCGGGATCCTTGCTTCGTCCCCCTGACGCCACTCACTGCCCGTTGGAAATCAAGCCCATGACCGCCACACCCTCACTGCCCATTTACCTCGACTATGCCGCCACCACGCCGGTAGACGAGCGTGTGGCCGAGGTAATGACGCGCTACCTGACCGTCGACCAACTGTTTGCCAACCCGGCATCGCGCAGCCACATGCTGGGCTGGCAGGCAGAGCAGGTGGTGGAGCAGGCACGGCGCCAGGTGGCCGACCTGATTCATGCCGACCCCCGCGAGATCGTGTGGACCAGCGGTGCTACCGAAGCCAACAACCTGGCGCTGATCGGCTTCATGCGCGCCAATCGCCAGCGCGGCATGCACCTGGTCACTTCGTCCATCGAACACAAGGCCGTGGTGGATACCGCCAGGGCGCTGGAAAGCGAAGGCTTCGAGGTCACCTGGCTCAAGCCCCAGCGGGACGGGCGCATCACCCCCGAACAGCTGCGCGAGGCCATGCGCGATGACACCGCCCTGGTGTCGCTGATGGCAGTGAACAACGAGCTGGGCAGCATCAACGACATCGCGGCGCTGGCCGCCGTGGCCCACGACTTTGGCGCGGCCTTCCATACCGATGCCGCTCAGGCGGTAGGACGCATCCCGCTGGACGTGGTCGAACAGCACATCGACTTGATGTCGCTGTCTGCCCATAAAGCCTATGGCCCCAAAGGGGTGGGCGCTCTGTACGTGAAACGCCACCCGGACATACGTGTCGAAGCGCTGATTCACGGCGGCGGTCACGAGCGTGGTATGCGTTCCGGCACCCTGCCCACCCATCAGATTGCGGGTATGGGAGAAGCCTTTGCCGTCATGCAACAGCAGCAGACCCAGGATCAGGCCCATGTTGCCACCCTTCGCGAGCAGTTGCTGAATGGCCTGAGCACACTGGACGGCGTCATCCCCAACTCGCCCCAGCAGCACGGGGTGCCCAATATTCTCAATCTCGCGTTCGAGGGCGTCGATGGCGAAGCGCTGTTGATGGCTCTGCGCGACGTCGCCGTGTCCACGGGCTCCGCCTGCAATTCGGCCAGCGTCGATCCCTCTTACGTCCTGCTGGGCATCGGTACGCCTCGTCGGCTGGCGCTCTCCTCGCTGCGCTTGAGCTTTGGGCGGTTTACCCAGCCAGCCGATATCGACCACGCACTGACATTATTGCACCACGCCGTCAGCGGCCTGCGTGCTTCGGCGCGCCAGACCACTACGCCTGGCCGCTGACCGACCGACTTTTCAAGGAGAGTGCTCCATGGCAACGCTTAACATTTCCCCCGCCGCCGCCGAGCAGATCCACCGCGTCCTCGAAGAGCGCGGCAAGGGGCTTGGCCTTCGGGTATCCGTCAAACCCAGCGGCTGTTCGGGCTACAGCTACGTGCTCGACTTTGCCGACGAGGCTCAGCCGGATGACGTGCACTTCGAGTCCCACGGGGCCAGCGTCTATGTGGCCACCGATGCTGTCGAGATGCTGGACGGCAGCGAAGTGGATTACGTCAGCGAAGGGCTCAATCGCTTCTTCCGCTTCAACAACCCCAACGTCAAGGATCAGTGCGGCTGCGGTGAAAGCTTTACCGTTTAAGCACTCTTTGACGTCACTCATCGGTATTCATCCCCTGCGTGAGACGCTATAATCGCGGCCACTCGGCCTGCGGCATAGCCTATGGACGCAGCCGGACATACTTCTCTGTGCCGCCCAGGCTTGCCGGGGCGGCAATTTCTGCTTTATCCCTTTCCAGGAGATTTCTGCATGGCGATTGAACGTACTCTTTCCATCATCAAGCCCGATGCCGTGGCCAAGAATGCCATCGGTGACATCATCGCACGCTTCGAAAAGGCTGGCCTGAAAGTGGTCGCGGCCAAGATGCTGCACCTTTCCGAAGAGAAAGCCGGTGGTTTCTACGCCGAGCACAAAGAGCGCCCTTTCTTCAAGGATCTGGTCGGCTTCATGACCTCTGGTCCGGTCGTCGTACAGGTGCTGGAAGGGGAAGGCGCCATTGCCAAGAACCGTGAACTGATGGGGGCTACCAACCCGAAAGAAGCCGCTCCGGGCACCATCCGCGCCGACTTCGCGGAAACAATCGACGCCAACGCTGTCCATGGTTCCGACTCAGCCGAAAGCGCTGCACGCGAAATTAGCTACTTCTTCGGTAACGACGAAATCTGCCCGCGCTAAACCAGCGCTGCCGTTTCAACATTCGTTGCCGGCCATTTTTGCGGGGGCCTGGCCCCCGCCTCTTTCTGAACGCTGACCGCCATGACTACCACTGCCGCCCCATCATCACCGTCTTCCCTCGCCACGCCTGACCTTGCCTCGCAGGCGGAGCCCGCACGCCAGAACCTGCTGGGGCTTTCCCGTGAGCAAATGGAAGTCTTCTTTTCCTCCATTGGTGAGAAGAAATTCCGTGCCACCCAGGTCATGAAGTGGATCCACCAGGAGGGCGTCGATGACTTTGCCGTGATGACCAACCTGTCCAAACCGCTGCGCGACAAGCTCGCTCAGGTGGCCGAGATTCGCGGCCCAGGCGTCGTGTATGAAGGCACCTCCAGCGACGGCACGCGCAAGTGGGTGCTCGAAGTGGAAGATGGCAGCTATGTCGAGACGGTGCTGATCCCGGCAGAGAACGGTAAACGACGCACCCTGTGCGTATCGTCACAGGTCGGCTGTTCGCTGGATTGCAGCTTCTGCTCCACGGGCAAACAGGGCTTCCAGCGTAACCTGACGGCTGCAGAGATCATTG
Organism: Halomonas sp. 141; assembly: GCF_002810305.1. NCBI lineage: Bacteria > Pseudomonadati > Pseudomonadota > Gammaproteobacteria > Oceanospirillales > Halomonadaceae > Halomonas > Halomonas sp. 141. Next base: position 16,144 of record NZ_PINZ01000027.1, on the reverse strand, counting down.
GCCAGGTGTGGGTAGCGCAACGCAGCGTCGGCCCTCGGCGGGACACCGCCAACCGTCCGGTGACCAACGTGGTCATGATGGGCATGGGCGAACCGCTGTTGAATTTCGACAACGTCGTGCCCGCCATGAAGCTGATGCTCGACGACAACGGCTATGGCCTCTCCAAGCGCCGCGTCACCCTGTCCACCTCGGGCGTCGTGCCGATGATGGATAAACTCGGCGATGAGATCGACGTCAGCCTGGCGATTTCGCTGCACGCCTCCACCGATGAGCTGCGTAACGAACTCGTCCCGATCAACCGCAAGTACAACATTCGTGCCTTGCTGGATGCCTGTCATCGCTATTTGTCCAAATGCCCGGACAATCGTCAGGTGACCATCGAGTACACCTTGATCAAGGACGTGAATGATCAGCAGGAACACGCCGAACAGCTGGCCGCGCTCCTCAAGGAGCTGCCCTGCAAGATCAACCTGATTCCCTTTAACCCGTTTCCCAATTCGGGTTATGAAAAGCCCTCGCGCAACCAGGTCATGCGTTTTCAGCAATGGCTTTATGACCTGGAGTACAACGCCACTGTCCGTACCACCCGTGGGGATGACATCGATGCCGCCTGCGGGCAGCTGGTCGGACGCGTAAAGGACCGCACCAAGCGCAGTGCGCGCTATATTCAATCGGTTCAACTGGATGCAGACTAAGGCCGCTGTCTTGACTTCCACACAACACAGCGCTTTGATGGACACGTTTTTTTACTAACGTCATTAGTGTGAGCAAGGCCGCACTGTTCAAGAGGACATACATGATCGGTCATCGCAGGTGCTTCTCCTTTTTCAGAGTGCCCATGCTGTCCGTCCTTGCTGGCAGCCTGCTGCTGGCAGGCTGTGCAACCTCGACGCCCACGTTCAATGAAAGCAATCCCGACGCCGCCGATGCCTATGCCCAGCTGGGAGTGGCCTACCTGGAGCGTGACAATCTGCCCCGCGCCCTGAACGCGCTGGATCGTGCGCTGGAACTGGATGCCCGCCACCCAGAGGCACTTCAGGCGATTGCCCTGGTCTATCAGCAGCAGGGGGAGCGTGAGCTGGCCAACCGCTATTTCCAGCAGGCCCTGAACGTCTCGCCCTCGTTCACGCGAGGACGTAACAACTACGCCGCATTCCTGTATCAACAGGGGCGTTACCCGGAGGCCTGCGAGCAGTTGGAAATCGCCTCCGAAGATGCACAATACGCCAGTCGTGCCCAGCTATTCACCAACCTGGGTCAGTGCTACCTGGCGACTGGCGAATTTGACAAGGCGCGCGACCGTTTGCAGCGCGCCCAGAGTATCGACCCGCGCAATACACGCGGGTATTTAATGTTAGCCGAACTGGAAGTTTCGCAGGGCCGCTACGATCAGGCCTGGGAGCCACTGCAAAGCTACCTGCAGCTGGCAGGCCCCGACCCGGCAGCGTTGGAAATGGCGGTAGATATCGCCCTCGCCCGTGGCGACACCGCTACGGCAGACGAATACCAACGCCTGCTGACTCCTTGATCACTGCCCTGACCACCTAATTTTTGAAGGATGCTCAGCCATGAGCGAGACACCGTTACACGATAGCGTTACCCCCACCAGCACCGCTGGCGAACTGCTCTCACGCCAACGCGAAGCGCTGGGGGTGCCCATCAGTGATGCTGCCCGTGTACTCAACCTGCGCACCGCTGTGGTCGAAGGCCTGGAAAAAGACAACTACGAAGAAATTCCCGTCACGGCCTACCGCCGCGGCTACCTACGCTCCTATGCAAAATATCTGGGGCTTGATGAACGGCTGGTACTGGAGGCGTATCAAGCGCGCCACGGGGGCAGTGAGTCCGAACGCAAGGTCACGCCCGTTGCCGTCACCCGCCCACCGTCAAAGGTGGGCGCCTGGCTATTCAAGCTGGTCACCCTGTTGGTGATCGTGGGCCTGATTGGCGTTACCGTCGCCTGGTGGCAGAGCCGTGGTGGCAGCGAACCCCCGAGCATGGGTACGTCTTCCACGCTGGAAGAGGATGCCGCCGACACTACAACGCCCCCACCCGCCGAACCGGTGGTCGAACCTACGCCGGTGGTGATTCCGCCCATGATCGACGAACCCCAGGTCAGCATGGATGACGAAGTCGCCGACACCGACGCCACCGATGCCCCAGCCAAGCCCGCGACCGATGTCGCCGAGGTACAAGCGCCGGAAGCAGAGGCAGAAGACACCGCGCCGGAGCCCATCGCCAACCCCAACCTGCTGGAGTTGACGTTCAACGAGCAGTCCTGGACCGAAATTTTCGATGCCAACAACCAGCGCGTTTTCGTTGGTCTGCAAGCGCCTGGCACCACGGCCAGCGTCGAGGGTACACCGCCTTTTCGTTTGACGATCGGTAATGCCACCGGTGTCGAGCTGCGTTATCAAGGCGATACCGTCAACCTGGCGCAACGTGCGGGTGCCAACAATGTTGCCCGCTTTACCTTGGGAGAGTGACCCGCCCTATGCACGCCCCTTCTCCGATCAAACGTCGCCCCTCGCGCCAGATACAGGTTGGCAGCGTTGCCGTGGGCGGCGACGCCCCGATTGCCGTTCAGAGCATGACCAACACCAACACCCTGGATGTGGATGCCACGGTGGGCCAGATCCAGCAGTTGGAAAAAGCCGGTGCCGACATCGTCCGCGTGTCGGTTCCCGATATGGATGCCGCTGAAGCCTTCGGCAAGATCAAGCAGCGGGTCGACGTACCGCTGGTGGCCGACATCCACTTCGACTACAAGATTGCCCTGCGAGTCGCCGAGCTGGGCGTGGACTGCCTGCGCATCAACCCCGGCAATATTGGCCGCGAAGATCGCGTCCGTGCGGTGGTCAGCGCGGCCCGCGAACACGGCATTCCGCTTCGCATTGGCGTCAATGCCGGCTCGCTGGAAAAGGACCTGCAAAAGAAGTACAGCGAGCCTACGCCCGCCGCGCTGGTCGAATCGGCCATGCGCCATATCGACTACCTGGATCGGCTCGACTTCCAGGAGTTCAAGGTCAGCGTCAAAGCCTCGGACGTGTTCATGGCCGTGGCTGCCTACCGCGACCTGGCCACCCGTATCGAGCAGCCGCTACACCTGGGCATTACCGAAGCGGGTGGCCTACGCTCGGGCACGGTCAAGTCATCGATTGGTCTCGGCATGCTGTTGATGGATGGCATCGGCGATACCATTCGCGTCTCGCTGGCCGCCGACCCGGTGGAAGAGATCAAGGTCGGCTTCGACATGCTCAAGAGCCTGAAGCTGCGCGCCAAGGGCATCAACTTCATCGCCTGCCCCAGCTGCTCACGGCAGAACTTCGATGTCATCAGCACCATGAACCAGTTGGAAGAGCGCCTGGAAGACATCATGACCCCGCTGGATGTCTCGGTGATTGGCTGCGTGGTCAACGGCCCTGGCGAAGCCAAGGAGACCGACATCGGGCTGACCGGTGGATCACCCGCCAACCTGGTCTACATCGACGGCAAACCTGCCAGCAAGCTGCGTAACGACCATCTGGTGGATGACCTGGAAAAGCTGATCCGCGACAAGGTACGCCAGAAAGAGCAGCAGCAAGAGAACATGATTGCACGCAGCGTTTGACACCTGCGTTGCCTGCAACAGGCGGCACGCCTTGCGCCTCGCGCTGCCGCCCAGACAAGGAGTTTTCATTGAGCAAGTCCGCCGCTAAAAAGATTCAAGCCATCCGTGGAATGAACGACCTATTGCCCAGCGACAGCCCTCGCTGGCAATTTTTTGAGGCCAAGGTACGCCACTTGATGCAGCGCTACGGCTTTGAAGAAATCCGTACGCCCATTGTGGAGCAGACCGCCCTGTTTGCCCGTTCCATCGGGGAAGTCACCGATATCGTCGAAAAAGAGATGTACACCTTCGACGACCGCAACGGCGACAGCCTGACCCTGCGTCCGGAAGGCACCGCCAGCTGTGTCCGCGCTGCCATGGAGCATGGCCTGCTGCACAACCAGACCCAGCGGCTTTGGTATCAGGGCCCGATGTTCCGCCATGAGCGGCCCCAGAAAGGACGCTACCGTCAGTTCCATCAGGTGGGCGTGGAAACCTATGGCTTCGACGGCCCGGACATTGATGCCGAAGTAATTCTGCTCTCTGCCCGCTTATGGCAAGAGCTGGGCCTTCTCGAACATGTCACTCTGGAACTCAACTCTCTGGGCTCCAGCGACGCCCGCGCAGCCTACCGCGACAAGTTGGTGGCGTACTTCGAACAGCACCATGCGCTACTGGATGAAGACTCCAAGCGTCGCCTGACCAGCAATCCGCTGCGCATTCTGGATTCCAAGAATCCCGACATGGCCGAGATGCTGAACGCCGCGCCACAGCTGATGGATCACCTGGACGACGCCTCCCGGGAGCACTTCGAGCAGCTCAAGGCCATGCTCGACGCGGCCAACATTCCCTACGTGGTCAACCCGCGCCTGGTGCGGGGCCTGGACTACTACTGCCGTACGGTGTTCGAGTGGACCACCACGGCGCTGGGCAGCCAAGGCACCGTCTGTGCCGGTGGCCGCTACGATGGGCTGGTCGAGCAGCTGGGCGGCAAGCCCACACCTGCCGTGGGCTTTGCCATGGGGATCGAGCGCCTGATACTACTGCTGGAAACGCTCAACTTGGTACCTGATGAGGCCCTAGGCGGCTGCGACGCTTATCTAGTGCCGATGGATGACAGCGCCACCGTGGCAGCTCTCACCCTGGCAGAACAGCTGCGCAGCGCACTGCCCGACCTGCGCCTGCAGCTGCACTGCGGCGGCGGCAGCTTCAAGAGTCGCATGAAAAAGGCCGACAAGAGCGCCGCGCCCATTGCCATTCTGCTGGGTGAAGACGAGCTAGCTCAGCAAACGGCCACCCTGAAATTCCTGCGTGATGACCGTGAGCAGCAGCAGGTCGCCCAGGCCAGCCTTGCCAGCACGCTGAGCGACCTGCTGGCCGCCACACCAGGCAACGCGACCCACTAAACGCTGCCCACCGAGCGTCTCGGGTGGGCGATGCATACCTGTCAGCCGCTGCGGCGGCTGAGTGATTGAATAGGAGGCCGCCCGTGGCGGATCTGAGAAGCGAAGAAGAACAGCTGGACGTTGTCAAGCGCTGGTGGAAAGAGAACGGTACGTCGCTGATTGCCGGCGCGGTGCTGGCTGCCGCCGGTGTGTTCGGCTGGAATGCCTGGCAGAACTACCAGGAAGGCCAGTCGGAAGCGGCCTCTGCCCGCTACCAGCAGCTGGTGACCATCACGGCCGCCAACTCGCTGGAAGAGGAGCAGCTCGCGGCAGCGAGGGAGCTGATCGGTGAACTGACTGACCAGCATGGCCGCACCCTGTATGCCGAGCTTGCCCAGCTGCTGGAGGCCCGCCTGGCCGTACAGGAAGGCGATCTGGCCGCAGCCAAAGCAGCCCTCGAAAGCGTCGCCGACGGCTCATCACGCCGCTATGTCCAGAGCCTGGCCTGGCTGCGTCTGGCACGTATCGAAATCGCTGAAGGCAACCCGGAAGCGGCCTTGGCGCTGCTGGACCAGCCGATCACCGACACGCTGGCCGCCCAACAGGCCAACGTACGCGGCGATGCTCACCTGGCGCTTGGCCAGCCCGAGCAGGCTCGCGAAGCATGGCAAGCCGCGCTGGAGATTGCCCAAACGCAGAACCAGCCGCTTTATGGCGTGCAGTTCAAGCTCGACGATATCGGCGCCGAGGAGGCGAATCAGTGATGACCAACAGCCTGTTAAAACCATGTTTTTCCACTGCGCTGATGCGTGCCACGCTGGGCGCCGTTGCGCTGGCCTTGCTGGCGGGTTGCGCCAGCAAGGGTGAGCCTGCCTACACCCCCAAAGAGCTGCGTAGCTTCAATGAAACCTCATCACTGGATAGCCAGTGGCGGCGCAGCGTTGGCGACGGTTTTGGCCGAGCCCGCTACCCGATTGCACCGGCACGCGAGGGTAATACCGTGTTTGCCGCCGATGCCAACGGCCTGGTAGCCGCCTTCAATGCCCAGAGCGGTGAGCGTGAGTGGCAAGTCGAGCTGGACACTCCCATCTCCAGTGCACTCAACGCCATTGCCGGCCAAGTTTACCTGGGCACCCGCAACGGTGAAGTGATTGCGCTGAGCCAGCGTGACGGCAGCGTGAGCTGGCGTTCGCGGGTGTCCAGCGAAGTGCTGGCCGCTCCCCAGGCCAACCAGCAACTGCTGCTGGTGCAGAGCATCGACGGCCAGATAACGGCCCTGGATCGCGCCAGCGGTGAAGAGCGCTGGGTCTACACCAGCTCTCAGCCTGCGCTGACACTGCGCGGCACCGGCACGCCCATGGTCATCGATCCGGTTACCTTCGTCGGTCTGGCCAATGGTCGCCTGGCCACCCTGGACAACCGCAGCGGCCAGCCCCTTTGGGAAATGCAGATTGCCACACCACGTGGCCGTAGCGATGTCGAACGTCTGGTGGACCTCTCTGGCCAGCCGGTACTGAGCCCGGATGGTCGCCTGTTCGTCACTAGCTACAACGGCCGGGTGGTGGCGCTGGAAGCCACTCAAGGCGGTACGCTGTGGGAAGCCAACATTTCCAGCCGCCACACCCCTATTCTGGTCGGCAACCTGCTACTGGTGGTGAGCGACAATAGCCACGTCATTGCTCTGGATGCCAATAGCGGTCAGGAAGTATGGCGTAATACGGATCTGGAAGATCGCTGGCTGACGCCGCCCGCCTTTGCGGATGGCCGTCTGGTGGTGGGTGACTTCGAAGGTTATCTGCACCTGCTGGATGCCCGTGAAGGCAATCTGGTAGGACGTACCCGCGTCCACAGCTCCGGTATCAGCGTGCGCCCTGTCACTGAAGGCAGCACCATTCATGTCCAGGCCAACAATGGTCGCCTGGAAACCCTGGAAGTCACTCCATGACACCCGTCATAGCGTTAGTGGGTCGACCCAATGTGGGCAAATCGACCCTGTTCAACCGCCTTACCCGCTCGCGCGACGCGCTGGTGGCGGACTTTCCCGGCCTGACCCGCGACCGTAAATACGGCAACGGCATGCTGGGCAACAAGGCCTATACCGTGATTGACACGGGCGGCATCAGCGGCGACGAGGAAGGCATCGACGCCGCCATGGCAGAGCAGTCACTGGCCGCCATCGACGAAGCAGACATCGTGCTGTTTCTGGTGGATGCCCGAGCGGGGCTCAACGTGGCCGACGAGGCCATCGCCAATCACCTGCGTGTCAATCAGAAGAAAACCTGGCTGGTGGTCAACAAGACCGATGGGCTCGAAGAGCACTCTGCCATGGCCGACTTCTGGAAGCTGGGCCTGGGCGACCCGTGGCCCATCGCCGCCGCCCACGGGCGCAACGTGTCGCTGCTCATCGATACCGTGCTGGAACCCTTCCCCGAGCGCGACCCGACCATTCCTGCCGACACCGGCACGAAAGGCATTCGTATCGGTGTGATTGGCCGCCCGAACGTGGGCAAGTCCACGCTGGTCAACCGGCTGCTGGGTGAAGACCGCGTTGTAGTGTTCGATGAAGCAGGCACCACTCGCGATGCCATCGAGATCCCCTTCGAGCGTAACGGCCACCCCTATGTGTTGATCGACACGGCCGGGATACGTCGACGCAAGAACGTGCGTGAAATTGCCGAGAAGTTCTCCATCATCAAGACGCTGGACGCCATCAAGGAGAGCCATGTGGCGGTGATGGTGCTGGATGCCCGCAGCGGTCTGGTCGAACAGGATCTGCACCTGCTGGACTACGTCCTGACCACGGGCCGCGCCCTGGTGCTGGCAGTGAACAAGTGGGACGGGCTGGAAAGCGAAGCCAAGGAGAAGATGCGGGCGGACATCAAGCGCCGCCTGGGCTTCGCCGACTACGCCGAGCTGCATTTCATCTCGGCGCTGCACGGCACCGCCGTTGGCGACCTCTACCCCTCCATCGAGCGGGCCTTCAAGGCAGCCAATGCCCACTGGTCCACCAACCGCCTGACCACGCTATTGCAAGATGCGGTCAGTCAGCATCCGCCCCCCATGGTCAATGGTCGGCGGATCAAGCTGCGCATGGCCCACCAGGGCGGCAGCAACCCGCCCATCATCGTGGTCCACGGTAACCAGACCGAATCGCTGCCCGAGGCCTACCGCCGCTACCTGATCAACACCTTCCGCAAGGTGCTGAAGGTACGCGGCACGCCCATGCGCTTCGAGTTCCGTTCAGGCAGCAACCCTTTCGACAAGATGGCAGGTGCCAGCGACAAGGAGAAAGCCAAGAAACGCGAGCTGAACCGCACCAGGGAAGCCCGCAAGAGCCGCCGCTAGGCGCTGCTCGAAAACTGGCCCCGCCTGCATCGCCCGCCTATATGGCGGGCGATGGCTTTTCGGTTTTTGCGACCAGCGCAACGCTCGGTGCCAACAAATCCGCTTGACAGCCATGGGCGGTGGCCCTCAAATAGCGGCGCTTTCGAGCATCCGCTACACTGACCTTTTGCCCTTTCTCTGGGGGAAACACATGCACCATGCCCTTCGCCGTGGCCGCAGCCTGATTCTGCTGCTGCTCTACTGACCGGCTGCCTTGCGCTGCCACAAACCGGCCTGTTTGCCTTCCGGCTGGCCGTTACTTCTCTGGGAGTCGAAGAGGTACGCATCGGGCCATACAGCGTGAATGCCGGCCTGGATACCAGCGACCTGACTCGCTTACTGGCTTCGAGCCTGGGCGCTGGCAGCCTGCCAGTGCAGGCCACCCTGGCCATGGGCCTGGGGCTACCGGCAGGCATGCCCGCCGTGGAAATGTCCGGGTTTCGCTGGACGCTGGACATGCCGGGCGTCGACCCCGTGCAGGGGCAGTATCAACAGGACGTGACCCTCACCCCAGGCGACGACGCCAACCTGCGCCTGCCGGTGGCGTTCGATATTCTGGCCACCGACACCCAGCGCATGACGCCCATGATCGAGCTGGTCAGCCAGTTGGCAAGCCAGGGGGAACTGCCCCCCGGTAGCGAGCTGGCCATCACCCCCGGGGATCTGCGCGGCCTGGGCATGACGCTGCCCTCCGGCCTGCTGACGCCGACCATCCGCTTGAACGTCGGCGCCGATGGGCAGCTGATTCCTCAGCGCTGATCGACGCGCTGACGCTCCTCTTGCAGCCGCTTGCGGCCCACGTACTGGGCCGCAAACTGCCACGCCGTTCGGCCGCTGCGCCCACCGCGCAGGGTGGCAAAACGTACGGCTTCCGCCCGCGCGCCATCGTCCCAGTCGTTACCGCTACCCGTGCGGTTGACCCAGTGCTCACACACCTCCAGATAAGTTGCCTGGTTGAACGGGTGAAAGCCCAGCCACAGCCCGAAACGGTCTGACAACGAGATCTTCTCCTCCACGGCATCGCCATGGTGCAGCTCTTCGCCTACCAAGCGGCTTCCCTGATTGTCTTCCATCGACTCCGGCAGCAAGTGCCGACGGTTGGAGGTGGCATACAGCAGCACGTTCTCGGGAGGGCCGGTCAAGGCGCCGTCCAGCACGCTTTTCAGCGCCTTGTAGGCATCATCGTTGCCTTCGAACGACAGGTCATCGCAGTACACCACGAAGCGGTGGGGCTGATGGCGCAACTGCTCGACCAGCCGTGGCAGGCTCGCCAGGTCATGGCGGTCGACCTGAATCAGGCGCAACCCTTCACTGGCCAGAGAGTTGAGCAGCGCACGCACCACCGACGACTTGCCGCTGCCGCGGGAGCCCCACAGCAAGGCATGGTTGGCGGGCAGCCCCTGCAGAAAGGCGCGGGTGTTATCGACCAATGCCAGTTTCTGCCTCTCGATGCCCAGCAGGTCGTCCAGCGTCATGCCATCTCGCGGCGGCACCGGCACCAGTTGGCCGCCCAGCGGGTGGCGCTGCCAAATGGCCGCCACATGGGTCTGCCAGTTCACCGGGGTGGGCACTGGCGGCAACCAGTGGTCGATGTGATCGAGTAGCTGCGTCAAGCGCTGGCTTAATTGCGCATCCATGGTGGCCCTCAGAGGTAGGTTATGATAAGAGTTGATTTACCGCTGTCAGTGGTTATCTTGTGTGCAAGGATCCCTTCTCGTCTATTAGGAAACCGTCTATGCGCTGGCTTCGCCCCTTTGCCGTCACCGCTTTGTGCGCCTCTCTGGCTGCCTGCTCCACGTCCCCCACCGGCCGTTCGCAGCTACTGCTGCTCTCGGACGACCAGCTCAATCAGATGGGGCAGCAGGCGTTCGCGCAGTACCAGCGCGACGTGCCTACGGCTAACCAGGCGAGCCACCGCTACGTCCAGTGCATCACCAACGCCATTGTCGACATTCTGCCCGGCGAACAGCGCAATCTGGATTGGCAAATTCGCGTGTTCGAGTCCGAGCAGCCCAACGCCTTCGCCCTCCCAGGGGGCTACATGGGCGTCAATACCGGCATGCTGAACGTGGCCACCAACCAGGATCAGCTGGCATCGGTTATCGGCCACGAGATCGGCCACGTGCTGGCACGCCATGCCAACGAGCGCGCCTCGACCCAAAGCGCCACTTCGCTTGGCCTGTCGGTCATTTCCAGCGCCTCCGGCATGCAAACCCCGGCGGGCCAGCAGTTGATGGGCGTGCTCGGCATGGGCGCCGAGTACGGCATTGCGCTGCCCTTCTCTCGCCGCCATGAAAGCGAAGCCGATGTCATCGGCCTGCAGCTGATGGCACAGGCAGGCTTCGATCCTCGCGAAAGCGTCACTCTGTGGGAAAACATGCAGGCCGCGTCCAGCGGTGGCGCGCCCCCCGTCTGGATGTCGACGCACCCAAGCCAGGGGCAGCGCATCCAGGGCCTGCAGGCCAACATGGAGCCCGCCATGGCCAGCTTCGAAGAAGCTCGCCAAAGCGGCCGCACGCCCAACTGCCCACGCCCCTGATATACGCTCCTGACATTGAGGTTTAGATGATCCGACTGGGTTTACTGCTGCTGGTACTGCCGATTCTGGTGCTGCTGAGCGTCTATTTCTGGGAACTGGGCGACGTGCGCGCCTGCCATCTCGAAGGGGGCTACTGGAACTACCTGGAAAGCGCCTGCCGCGAGACGCCCCAGCCGTTCGTCTCCTGGCTGGAGCGTTCTCCCTTGCTGGTGAACGGCGGCATGCTGCTCTCCGTGGTGGGGCTGATGATGTGCATGGTGGGGTTCTACACCAAACCCCGCTAGCCACCCGTCAATGAGTGTCGAAGCCGCGTGCGCACCTGAGACGTCTCGGGGCGCACGTTGCGCCACAGGAAGAACGACTCGGCGGCCTGCTCGACCAGCATCCCCAGGCCGTCCAGCGGCTGTGCGCCCTGCGCCTCGGCCCAGCGCAGAAAGACCGTGGGCTCGGCCCCGTACATCATGTCGTAGGCCCAGGCACCTTTGGCAAACAGTGTCTCCGGCAGCGGCGGCAGCTCGCCTGATAGGCTGGCACTGGTGCCGTTGATCACCAGATCGAACGGCCCCTCGATGGCCGCGTAACCACTGCCGCTGATTGGCCCCAGGTCGGCGAACGCAGCGGCCAGCTGAGTGGCTTTTTCAGCCGTCCGGTTGGCCACCTGCAGGCAGGCAGGCTTTTCCGCCAGCAGCGGCTCCAGCACACCCCGCACGGCACCGCCAGCCCCCAGCACCAGCAGGCGTTTACCCTTCAACGTCACTCCCTGATAGGCAAGGTCACGTACCAGCCCGACCCCATCCGTGGTATCGCCATAGGTGCGGCCATTGCCGCCGACGATCAGCGTATTGACGGCCTGCGCGCGCTTGGCCCGGTGGCTGAGCGTGTCGCACAGCGCAAAGGCATCGCCTTTGAAAGGCACGGTCACATTGGCACCGCGCCCGCCCGCCGCCACGAAGGCCTGCCAGGCACGGGCGAAGCCGTCGGTGGGTGCCAGCTGCGCGACGTACTCCATGGCCTGCTCGGTCTGGCGGGCAAACTCAGCGTGAATCATCGGAGATTTGGAGTGCTCGATGGGGTTGCCGAACACGCAGTAACGGTCGCTCATGAGGTCTCTCCACGGGGCTGGCGTTGCGATTGAGTCTGGGCCTGAGCTTGAGACGACTGGCCCGCTTCACCCAGCCAGTCACGCGGCACCAGGTAATCGTGCAGTTGCGCTTCGCGGCTGCCCGGCTCGGGAGTGAAAGCGTACTCCCAACGGGCCAGCGGCGGCATGGACATCAGAATCGACTCCGTGCGCCCGCCGCTTTGCAGGCCAAACAGGGTGCCTCGGTCCCATACCAGGTTGAACTCCACGTAGCGGCCACGACGGTAAAGCTGGAAGTCGCGCTCGCGTTCGCCCCACGCGTCCTGCTTGCGGCGCTCGACAATGGGAAGGTAAGCATCCAGAAAGCTATCACCCACCGCGCGCTGAAACGCAAAACACTCTTCAAAGCTGCCTTCGTTCAAGTCATCAAAAAAGAGTCCGCCGACGCCGCGGGTCTCCTCGCGGTGCTTCAGATAGAAGTAGTCGTCGCACCACGCTTTGTAACGCTCGTACACCCCTTCCCCGAATGGAGCGCAGGCATCACGCGCCACGCGATGCCAGTGCACCACGTCCTCGAACACGGGATAGTAAGGCGTGAGATCGAAACCGCCGCCAAACCACCAGACTGGCGGCTCGCCCTCCTTCTCGGCAATGAAAAAGCGCACATTGCCGTGGCTGGTGGGGATATGCGGGTTTTCAGGATGCATGACCCAGGAAACCCCCACCGCATGGAAACTGCGCCCAGCCAGCTCCGGGCGGGCGGCCGTGGCCGACGGGGGCAACTGAGCACCAAAGACATGCGAGAAATTGACGCCGCCCTTTTCGAACACCCGCCCATCGGTCATGACCCGTGAGCGACCGCCGCCGCCCTCTTCACGCTGCCAGCTATCCTCCCTGAACGTGGCCTGGCCATCGGCGGCGCTCAAACCGGCGCACAGCCGATCCTGTAGATCCAGAAGGTAGTGTTTGACGTCGTCGAGGTGTTCGTGGGCCACGGGAGCTCCTGGTGAGATGAATCGTGAATGGTAAGTCATCAACCGTTGATGTCGAGACGCTGATGTCGAGGCACTAGTGGCGCGCTAGTGACTCAGGCACGCATCACCTGGCCGGTCAGCAGGTCTCTGATGGTGCTGGGCTTGGCATTGCCTCCCAGCTCTCCGGCCACGATGGCCGCGACTTCCTCGCCAAAAATGGTGACGACCTCGTCGGCGCTCATGGCGGGTGGGTCACCGGCTCGATTGGCCGAGGTGGACACCAGCGGCCCGCCAAAGGCTTCGCACAGTGCTTTCATCAGCGGGTGGTCGGTCACGCGCAGGGCCACGCTCTGGTGAGCGCCGCGCACGAGGCCATGGCTACGGCCATTATCGGGCACCAGCCACGTATTGGGGCCAGGCCAACTGGCGGCCAGCGGCGCATGCAGCGCCAAGGGTAGCTGGCTCAGCCAGGGCTGGAACTGTTGAATACTGGCCGCCACCAGAATGACGCCCTTGGCCGGGTCACGCTCTTTCATGCGCATCAGGTGCGCCAGCGCCTCGTCATTGTCCGGGTCACAGCTCAACCCCCACACGGCTTCGGTAGGGCAGGCAATCACTCCCCCTTCCCGTAGCGCCTGCACCGCTGCTTTCACGTCAACCGCCGTTTTCATGGACGCTCCTACTGGCTATCGAACCATCAGATCAAGAAAGCAGCATCTTACCATGCTGCGGTCAGCCGAACCCAGCCACCCGCACGCTGGGCCACCTGCCCTTCCAGCTCCAGCATCAACAGCCGCTGCTGACACTCACTGACCGACAGCCCCGTGCTCTGCACCAGCCAGTCGATGGGCGTGGGGGAAGGCCCCAGCGCGTGCAGCAGGCGGTCAGGCGGCGCTGTCTGGGCAGAGTCTGTCTGGGCAGGGTCTGTCTGGGCAGGGTCTGTCTGGGCAGAGGGCGCTGGCGACATCGGCGCGGGGGCCACAGGCGAGGCCTTCTCGGCAGGCGCTTCCTCCGAGGGCGTTAGCATCGGCCAATAATGCGGTGCCCAGTGCTGAAGCTCGGCCAGAATGTCCTCCACGTGGCGCACCAGCGTCGCGCCATTGCGCAGCAGCTGCAGGCAACCACGGGCTTGAACATTATGCAGCGACCCCGGCAGGGCAAACAGCTCTCGCCCCTGCTCCAGCGCCAGCCGGGCACTCACCAGCGAGCCGCTTTTCTCGGTGGCTTCGACCACCAGGGTTCCCAACGAAAGCCCCGTGATGATGCGGTTGCGGCGTGGAAAAAAGGCCGGACGCGCCACGGTGCCCGGCGGGTGTTCGGAAAGCAGCAGCCCGCCGGGCTGGGTGCTCAGCTGCTCGTGCAGCTCGCGGTGGCGCGCCGGATAAATGACGTCCACCCCACACCCCAGCACGGCGATCGAATGCCCACCGGCGGCCAGCGCGGCGCGCTGGGCAACGCCATCGACGCCCAGCGCCATACCGCTGACAATACACCAGCCACGGCTGGCCAGCTCACGGGCAAACGCCTGGGCATGGCCACTGCCTTCGGCGGTCGGTTTGCGGGTACCTACCATGGCCAGGCCCGGGCCCTCCAGCGCCTGCAAATCCCCTTGTGCCCACAGCACCACGGGCGGGTCCGGCAATTGGTTCAGCAGCGCAGGCCAAGCCGGGTGGTCGCGGTGCAGCAGATGACGATGGGGCGCCTTGCCCAACCACACCTCGGTCTCTTCCACCACCTGCTGAAGCGGGCTGCGCTGAGGCTGCGCCAGCCATAACCTGAGGGCATTGGCCGCCGCACTGGGCAGCGCCGCCAGCCAGCCCTGTGGCCACTGGGGCGAGCGGGCCACCAGCTGTGCAATACGGGCTGCGCCCATGCCGGGCAGTGCATTGATTACCAGCCACTCCCTGGCGTCCATCGCCACCTCCTTTTCATCGTTCGAGTACACCTGCGGCGTGACAGGTCATGTACGAAAGCCAGGCTATGTATGAAAACCAGGCCATGTACGAAAACCAGGCTGAGTACGAAAACTAGTGCTGGGGAGTTCTCACCACGTCACCCACGGCCAACACATTGGAAGCCTGCATGACCAACGCATAGCTCATGTGACTGTAGGGTTTGAAGATCATCACGAGACCCGCTTCGGTGGCGGGCAACTGAATCAGCTCCTGGGTGCGCGGGTCGTTGACCACTTCGCCTTGCTGATCGACACGCAAGACATGGCCGGGCTGCAGGCCATCCTGGGTGCCCACATCCAACGCCACGACCTGCAACCGGCCAATGAAGCGAACGCCGCCGGGCACGGCCACGATCCGCCCAGCCACCTGGTTCAGCGGCGCCCTGGGAGTAAAGGCCTCGCTGACCGGAATATCTTCCAGCGGCAGCAGGATGTCGTTGCTGCGCACTTCCTGGTTGGCACGCAGTACTTCGACACGTGAAATATCGCCTTCACTGCTGATGCGCTGCGCTTCGCCGATACTGATCAACTCGTCGCCCAGCAGGGTGCCGTCCGCCGCCAGATAAGGCTCGCCGGGGCGATAGATCCCCAGCCGCTGGCGGGCGGGCAGCTCGCCACGCACATAGAGCGTATCCCCGGCACCGCTGATCAGCCGCTGGTTGTCGCCACCCACCACATAGGCCAGCTCCTGAACATCCTCACCCGGCTCGACCACCCGGTGATCGCGCAAAAAAGAGCGCACCACGTCCATGGGAATGGGCGTGATCGCTTCCCGCTCGGGAACGCTGCGCATTTGTGGCGATAGCCGAACCACGCTTTGGCCACGCTCCAGCGTCAGGCACGACTGTCCATCACTGCGCAGCCGCTCCCAGGCGTGCGCCACTGGGCTCAGCGCCAGCACCGCCAGCAGCACCCCAAACACGCTGTGATACAACGGCTTTCTAGCCACCATCCGTTCTCCCCTCGTTATCCCCTCGTGATCCCCTGGAGATGGTTTGAAGCAGTTGCGGGGGCGCCACGGCGCGGCGCGTGCCCAGGAACGCTTATCGAACATCGCGAAAAACCTCGTACTTCTAGTGCGAGGATGGATAGCGAGGGGCGCGAGAGCGCCCCTGGTCCGGCCTCGATTGTTGCTCAATATACTGCTTGACCATGCTCAGAGGGGCGCCTCCGACACTTCCCGCAAAGTAGCTTGGACTCCACAGCGAGTTCTTCCGGTAGGCGGGCTGCACCAGTTC
>NZ_PINZ01000026.1:0-46065 GCF_002810305.1 Halomonas sp. 141 | reverse complement strand
GAAAGGTAACAACCTGGGAATCCCCTTCCTTTCCGTCGCTAGACGGCAGCGCAAGCTGAGGGAGGGGAGGATGTCAAGGACGCACGTGAATACCTCAACCGCAAGGGAGTCGGTCTGGAACGAGAGCCGGAGCGCCCCAATACCCTGGAAGAGAAGGCCTGGGAGCGGGCGCGCGGCTCCGGTAACCAGCGCCCCAAGGCGGGTACGCCCCATGACTGGGAAGACTGGGAGCGTTTTCACGATGACCTGACCGAAGGCGTCGAGACCCTGGAGCAGAAAATCAACAAGGAAGCGCACCGCAAAGCGCTGGCCCGCGCTCAGGAGAAGGCCGAAGCGTCAGAGGCGAAGGCCCCAAATACGCAGGTCACAAACACGCCAGCCCATGCCCCGGACCCGGTAGGGCACTACACGCCGCCAGCGGTGGCGCAGCCTGCTTCTTTGAGCGCATCGCAGGCATCTCCGGGGCAGCCCACCGTGCAGGAACCGGCTGCCTTGCGCCTGGCCTATCGCGCGCTGGCCATATTGCTGCCGCCTTTGGCGGTGGGGCTGACCGATGGCGGCGGGCAGCGGGTGGCCACGGCGACGCTCCTGACCCTGCTGGGCTGGGTACCTGGGGTGATCTACGCCTGGCGCTGGCTTGGCAAACATCACGCTGAGCGCTGATTTCCTCGCCGTGGCCATTGGCAGCCAACGATAACTGCGTATAATCTCCGTCAACTTTTATGTTTTTCGGGGGTTTACTGGTGAGCTATCTGGTCGGTGTCACGGCGCTTTGGGCCTTCTCTTTCTCCTTGATTGGCGTCTACCTGGCGGGGCAGGTGGATAGCTACTTTGCCGTTCTGATCAGGGTAGCACTCGCCATGCTGGTGTTCCTGCCGTTTTTACGGCCGGGCCTGCTGCAGGGTAAGCAGCGGCTGGCACTGATGGCGCTGGGCGCCATTCAGCTGGGCGTCATGTACACCTTCTTCTACCAATCCTTCCTGCTGCTGTCGGTGCCGGAAGTCCTGCTGTTCACTATTTTCACCCCCGTGTATATCGCCCTGCTGGATGACCTGATGTTCAAGCGATTCACGCCCATTTATCTGGTCACCGCGCTGCTGGCGGTGCTGGGTGCCGGGGTGATCCGCTACGACGGCATCGACAGCGGCTTCTGGCTGGGCTTTCTGGTCGTTCAAGGGGCCAACCTGTGCTTTGCGATTGGTCAAGTAGGCTATCGGCGTCTAGCGGCAGACCTGCCGCCCACCCTGGCCTGGCACAACGTGTTTGGCTGGTTCTTCATCGGCGCCATGCTGGTGGCGCTGCCGGCCTTCCTGCTGTTCGGTAACGTGTCAGCGCTACCCAGCACTCCGGTGCAGTGGGGCGTGCTGGCGTGGTTGGGTCTGGTGGCCTCCGGGGTGGGCTACTTCGCCTGGAACCAGGGCGCCACGCGGGTGGATGCGGGCACCCTGGCCATCATGAACAACGCGCTGGTGCCTGCTGGGCTGGTGGTCAATCTGGTCATCTGGAACCGCGATGCGGATCTGGGCAAGCTGTTGCTGGGCGCTGCCATCATGGGGGCGTCTCTGTGGCTCAACCACTGGTGGTTGCAGCGCCGCAAGATTGCCCTGGCCTGACTCAAGCTGCTGATTTTACGGCGTGGTGAGGGTCATCGCCACGCCGCCGGATTTGCCCGATACCCCATGACTCCCCATAATGTGGGCTGATGCCAGCGAGAGTCGCCCATGTCTCATACCTCAACCTCACAAACCGCCGCCGGGCGCCAGCGTCCAGCCACGCCGCCGTTCAAGACCATTGGCCTGATTGGCCGCCTGGGCAGCGACAAGGTGCTGGACTCGCTCCAGCGCTTGGTGGATTACCTGGTTGGCCATGGCTACAAGGTGCTGATCGAGGACCGTACCGCCACCGCGCTGCCGCATCATGGCCAGCCGGAAGCCAGTCGTCGCATGCTGGGCGAGCTGTGCGATCTGGTCATCGTGGTGGGCGGCGACGGTAGCTTGCTGGGCGCCGCCCGCACCCTGTGCCGCAGTGGCACGCTGATTCTGGGCGTCAATCGCGGGCGGCTCGGCTTCCTGACCGATATCTCCCCCGACGAGCTGGAACAGCGTGTGGGGGAGGTGCTGGCAGGCGAGTTCGAAATAGAAGAGCGCTTTCTGCTGGATGCCGTGCTGTACCGCAATGGCGTGGCGGTGGGTAACGGCGAAGCGCTCAACGAAGTTGTCGTGCACCCAGGCAAAGCGGTTCGCATGATCGAATTCGAGCTGTTCATCGACGGCCAGTTCGTCTACAGCCAGCGCAGTGATGGATTGATCGTCGCCACGCCGACTGGCTCGACGGCCTATGCGCTTTCCGGTGGGGGCCCCATCATGCACCCCAAGCTGGATGTGGTCACGCTGGTGCCCATGTTTCCGCATACCCTCTCCAGCCGACCGATCGTGATCGATGCCGCCAGCGAGATTCGTATACACATCGGCGAAACCAACCAGACCTACCCGCATATCAGTTGCGACGGGCTAACCCGCGCGGTGGCCAAGCCCGATGATGTGCTGGTGATCACCCGCAAACCGGAGCGCGTTCAACTGGTACACCCCTTGGGGCATAACTTCTATGAAGTGCTGCGCAGCAAACTCGGTTGGAGCCATCGGCTAGGAGATTGACATGGAGGGCTACGATCTCATTGGCGATATTCACGGCTGCGGTGCCACCCTGGCCGCGCTGCTGGAGAAGCTGGGCTACCATCAGCGCAAGGGCGTGTATCGCCACCCGCGCCGCAAGGTGATCTTCCTGGGGGACCTGATCGATCGCGGCCCACGCATTCGGCTGGCGGTGTCCATCGCGCGGCGCATGGTCGAGGAGGGCGAGGCGCATATCGTCATGGGCAACCATGAATACAACGCCCTGGCCTATATGCACCCGGCCCCGCCAGGCAGCGCCAAGCGCTGGCTGCGCGAGCATACGCCGCGCCATAATCGCATCATTCAGGATACCCTCGACCAGTATCGTGACCATACCAACGAGTGGGAAGATACCCTGGCATGGTTCAAGACCATTCCGCTGTGCCTGGAACTGGACGGTATCCGGGTGGTGCACGCCTGTTGGGACGATGAGCTGATTCGCCAGCTCCGTCAGCGTTCACCGTCTGCCCAACTGGACGACCGCTTTCTGGTGGAGTCTACCGACCCCTCGACCCAGGCGTTCCGAATTCTCGACCGCCTGACCCGTGGCCCGCACATTCGGCTACCGGAAGGCGTGGCCATCCACTCGGGCGACGGTTTTACCCGGCAGACCTTTCGCGCGCACTTCTGGTCGGCCAACCCGCAGCAGTGGGGTGATGTGGTATTCCAGCCGGATAACCTGCCGGGCGACCTGGAGACGCGGCCATTGACGCTGCAGGAGCGCGAGCGGCTCAGCTATTACGGCCCGGAGCAGCCGCCGCTGTTCATCGGCCACTACTGGTGCGAGGGCATTCCCGCCTTGCCCGCCGCCAATATCGCTTGTCTGGACTACAGTGCGGTAAAATTTGGTCGACTGGTGGCCTATCGTTGGAGCGGTGAACAACAGTTGAATGCCGATCATTTCGTCTGGATTCAAGTGCCTAGAGAAGAGCGGGCATTGCCCAAGCCCTGGGAGATCGATTTTGATTGACCCTTTTGAGCAATTATTACAATTGGTTACATAATTTTTGCAAAACTGCTGAACTAACCCTGCTGCCGGCTATCAGAGTAAGTGTTCCCTTGAATGATCCCTTGCTTTTATCCGGCGGCCCCCTCCGCCGGATTTTTTTGCGTATCCGATGGCAAACGTGCGCGTAAGCGTCATGACCACTGGTTAAAAGGAAGATGTCATGCACCCCGTCATGCTCTTGCCCCCCGATGCAGACACTCAAGCGCTGCGCAAGGCCCTATGGCATTACCGGATAGGCCATCGCATCACCGATGAAGAAGACGGCCAGCTCCTCTGGGTGGCTGACCCGCGCCAATACGATGAGCTCCGTGCCCTGGTGGCTCGCTGGGAGCGAGGCGACGAGCTGATCAGCGACGCGGCGCCACCCAAGCGCTCGCTGCCCACCCAAGGGCTGGTCGCGACTCTGCGACAAGTACCGGTGACGGCGCTGATGATTCTGATCAGTCTGGCCGTATTTGCATTGACCGGGATCTGGGGCGATCTGCTGATCGTCTCTTTGACCATCGTGCCGGTGGGTGTCTCTGGGGGGCAACTGGTCTACGGTTCGCTGCCCGATACCTTGCTCAGTGGTCAGGTGTGGCGCCTGCTGTCACCGGCTTTTCTCCACTTTGGCTGGATGCACCTGATCTTCAACCTGATGTGGGTGTGGTATTTCGGCCAGCAGATCGAACGGCGCCAGGGCAGCAAAACGATGCTGCTATTGCTGTTGCTGGCGGGCATCGGTGCCAACCTTGCCCAGTACATGACCGGCACGGTGCTGTTTGGTGGCATGTCCGGGGTCGTCTATGCGCTGCTGGCGCATGTGTGGCTGATGTCCCGGCGTGCCCCAGGCAGCGGTTTTTTCGTGCCGCAAATGCTGGTGGTCTTCATGCTGGGCTGGATGGTCTTTACCATGACCGGCATTGCAGGCACCGTGGGCTTTGGCAACGTTGCCAACGAGGCGCATTTGGGTGGCCTGCTCGTGGGGCTGGCAACCGGCTGGTATTATTCTTCCCGCTTCAAAACGCTTTGAGCAACCCGCAAAAGAGGTGCTGACCGTGAGTGACATGACGTTCGACAAGATGATTCATCAAATGACGCCCACCATCTATGAAAGCCTCAAGCAGGCGGTTGCCCTGCGCAAGTGGCCGGATGGGCGTCGCCTGACCGCCGAGCAGACTGAGCTCTGCCTTGAGGCGGTGATGCGCTATGAAATGGAAAACAACGTGCCCGAAGCCAACCGGGTGGGTTACCTGGAGCGCCGCACCTGTGGGGCGGGTGCCACGGGAGCGGGCGTCAGCCCGGAAATGGCAGGCCTGGCGCGGGATGCCACCCGTGACTGATGATTTGTTTGCCACCGATGCTACGCCGGTGCAGGGGTGTCTGCAGAAAATGGCGGCCAGTGTGCCAAGCCGCAAGGATGCCGAGGTGGTGTACCACCTGCGTGCCGGGGAGCATCGGGTTGGCCTGAACGAGCGGGTAGGGTCGTTCATACGCCTGCACTGGAGCGGGGCCATTGCCTGCACTCACTGCGGGCGCGCCACCAACAAGAGCTTTGCTCAGGGATATTGCTACCCGTGTTTCAAGCGCTTGGCCCAGTGCGATACCTGCATCATGAAGCCGGAAACCTGCCACTACTACCAGGGCACCTGCCGCGAACCCGAGTGGGGCGAAGCCCACTGTTTCCAGCCCCATATCGTTTATCTTGCCAACTCCTCGGGGCTGAAGGTGGGCATCACCCGCAAAACCCAGATGCCCACCCGCTGGCTGGATCAGGGGGCCATTCAGGCGCTGCCTATTCTGGAGGTCAATACGCGGCAGCAGTCCGGCATGGTCGAAATGCTGTTCAAGGAGCAAGTCGCCGACCGCACCAACTGGCGGGCGATGTTGAAAGGCGAGGTGGCCACGCTGGACCTGTGTGCAGAGCGAGACCGTCTGTTGAGCGTATTGGCCGATGGGCTGGCGCAACTGCGCCAGGTGCACGGTGAGGATGCCATTCGTGAACTGGATGAAACGCCTTACCACTTCCACTACCCGGTGGAGGCTTTTCCACGCAAGGTGGTGTCGCACAATTTCGATAAGCAGCCACAGGTAGAGGGTGTCTTGCAGGGCGTGAAAGGGCAGTACCTGATACTCGATACCGGCGTGATAAATCTTCGTAAATTCACGGGTTACGAGATTATCGTTAGCTAAACGGCTAGCCAGAGTGGCCAGTGTTGTCTAAGGTTAACGGAGTTATTTCTCCCCCTGCCCAATGCAACGCAAGGAAGCCGCAATGCCCTGGCTAAAATTGCTTCACATTGCCGCACTGGTTATCTGGTGCGGTTCGCTGCTTTACTTACCTGCGCTGCTGAGTCACGCCCTTCAGCTGCGCAAGGACGCTGGCTTTGCGCAGGGCTCACCGCCCATGCCGCGCTACTTCTACAACTCCGTTGCCACCCCTGCCGCGCTGCTGGCCATTGCGTCGGGCACGCTGCTGTTCCTGCTTCACGGGTTAATGGGGGGGTGGCTGATCTTCAAGCTGGCCGCGGTGGTGGTCATGGTGGCTGCCCACGGCTGTTTTGGCTGGCTGATTCTACGCCTGGAAATGGGCATCTATCGCGGTGTGAAACCCGCCAACCTGCTGGCGCTGTTGCTGGCAGTGGCGGGTATTCTGGCCGTACTGGGCTTCGTGCTGGCCAAACCACTTGATTGGAGTTAGCCGATGCCCATGAGCAGGTGGTCAGTCGACATCCACGCCCACGGCGTGTTCATAAACCAGTTGGCCGCCCAGCCAGCCGGCCAGCGCAATCAGCCCTCCGGTCAGCAGCGATACCGCCAGCCCCCAGGGCAGGATCGCGTCGGGCTCGTTGAAGCGCAGCAGCCAGTTGAACGACGCCAGCGAGAGCATCACCACCGCCACGATGGCGTGGCTCCAGCCGGTAATCAGACGCCGAATGCGCGACACCGTGACCAGATCGATGATACCGGCTATCGAGGCGACCCAGCCGCCAAAGGCACCGACGCCCGCCAGCCACAGGCCGCTGCGCATCCAGAAAGGGTCTTCGGTATACCAGTAGGCCAGGTCGCTTGCCACCAGGGCCATCAGGGCAGCAACGGGGAAGTGAATCATTACGGGGTGCAGTGGGTGGCCAGCCAAAGAGGCTCGGCTTTTGATCGAACGTTGGGGAGTTGGCGCCATGGTCACTTCCTGTGGGCAGACTAAAGGGAAACAGCAGATGAGGGAACGCAACAGCAATATAGCCTCGCCCAACATTCAACGCGTTACGGGTCGGCGGGTCAACCGGATAGCCATTTTGGCGGTTCTCGGACTGGCCCTGTTGACCGCTGGCTGTGCGGGCGATAAGTCCATTCTAGACCCCGCTGGGCAGGCTGCACGAGATGTTGCCCTGATTTGGTGGATCATGTTGACCTTCAGCACCGTGGTGCTGGCGGTCATCACAGCGTTGTGGCTGTTTGCCTTCAAGCCCAGGGACGTCACCCGCACGCCTTCCCAGGAGCGCAAGGTGGCTCGCCACTGGATTCTGGGTGGCGGTATCCTGCTGCCCGTGGCCAGCATCGTGGCGCTGCTCGCCTTTGGCGTGCCCGCCGGTCAGCGCATGCTGGCCATTGGCGAACCCGGCGAGGTGATCGAAGTCATCGGCCACCAGTGGTGGTTCGAAGTGCGCTACCCTAATGCCGAAGGCGGCGAGGTGGTCACGGCCAACCATCTGGTGATGCCGGTCGGCGAGCCGGTGGACTTCCACGTGACCGGCGCCGACGTCATCCATGGTTTCTGGATTCCGCGCCTGGGCGGCAAGGTCGACATGATTCCCGGCCGGGAAAACCGCATTCGCCTGCAGGCAGACATTCCTGCCGTCTTCGGTGCCCAGTGCGCCGAGCTGTGTGGCATCGGGCATGCCCACATGCACCTGTTCGTCGAAGCCCTGCCCCGGGAAGAGTACGACGCCTGGCTGGCCGAGCGCCAGCAGGATGCGCTGGCAGCAGCGGCCACGGCCAATGCCGCCGACGACGAGGCGCGCAGCGCGTTCATGACTCACTGTGCCAGCTGCCATACGGTGGCCGGGGTCAGTGGTGGCACGCTGGGGCCCGACCTTTCCGACGTGGGCAGCCGAGCGACGCTGGGCGCTGGTGTGATGGCCATGGATGATGGCGCCATCAGCCAATGGCTGCAGCATCATCAGACGCTGAAGCCCGGTAACCTGATGCCGTCCCACGATGATATCGACACGGACACCCTGGACAGCCTGGGTGCTTGGTTGGAGACCTTGAACCCATGAGTAGCGTTAGTCAAAAAGCCGTTGAGCAGGACCCGAAGCAGCTCCACGAAGACCTGCACGATATCTGGGGCAACCCCAAGGGGTTGAAGGCACTGACCATCGTCAACCATACGACGCTGGGCCTGCGTTTCATGATCACCGGGATGGTGTTTTTCCTGATCGGTGGCATCCTGGCCATGCTGGTGCGTACCCAGCTGGCCATGCCCGATCAGGATTTCATGTCGCCGGATATCTACAATCAGGTCACGACCATGCATGGCACGGTCATGATGTTCCTGTTCGCCATCCCCATGCTGGAGGGCTTGGCGATCTACATGATCCCCAAGATGATCGGCGCGCGAGACCTGGTATGCCCCCGGCTGACCTCGCTGGGCTACTGGTGTTACCTGTTCGGCGGCATCATTCTGACCTCCAGCCTGATTCTGGAAATCGCTCCTTCCAGCGGCTGGTTCATGTATACCCCGCTCAGCAGCAGCGAGTTCTCCCCTGACCTTGGCCCTGATTTCTGGCTGTTGGGGATTACCTTCGTGGAAATCTCAGCGCTTTCTGCCGGGGTGGAAATCGTCGTCTCCATCTTGCGCACCCGCACCCAGGGCATGGCGTTGCATAAAATGCCGCTGTTTGCCTGGTATATCCTCGCCATGGCGCTGATGATCGTGGTGGGCTTTCCGCCGCTGATTCTGGCCAGTGTCATGCTGGAGCTGGAGCGCGCCGTCGGCATGCCGTTTTTCGAAGTGGCCAGTGGTGGCGATCCGATTCTGTGGCAACACCTGTTCTGGCTGTTCGGGCACCCTGAGGTCTACATCATCTTCCTGCCGGCGGCGGGGATCATCTCGACGCTGATTCCAGTCTTCGCTGGCAGGCCCATCGTCGGCTACGGCTGGGTGGTCTTTGCCATTATCGTCACGGGGTTCATCAGCTTCGGCCTGTGGGTTCACCACATGTTCACCGTGGGCATTCCCCAGCTGGCGCAAGCCTTCTTCTCGGCGGCCAGTATGCTGGTGGCAGTGCCCACGGCCATTCAGGTGTTCGTGTGGCTGGCCACGCTATGGCTGGGCAAGCCCAAAATGAAGCTGCCCATGCTGTGGGTGCTGGGCTTTCTGATCATCTTTGTCTGTGGTGGCTTGACCGGCGTCATGCTGGCGCTGGTGCCGTTCAACTGGCAGGTGCACGATACCCACTTCGTGGTGGCGCACATGCACTACGTGCTGGTGGGGGGCATGTTCTTCCCGCTGATTGCCGGGCTCTACTACTGGCTGCCGCTGTTTTCCGGGCGCATGCCCTCTGAGAACCTTGGACGCTGGGGTTTCTGGCTGACGTTCCTGGGCTTCAACGGCACCTTCCTGATCATGCACTGGACCGGGCTGCTGGGGATGCCGCGCCGAGTCTATACCTACGATACCGGCATGGGCTGGGATATCTACAACCTGCTTTCGTCGGTCAGCAGCTTCGTCATGTCTGCCGGTATTGCCATGGTGCTGCTGGATATTGCGCTGCACTTTCGCTTTGGCAAACCCGCCAAGCAGAACCCCTGGAACGCCGATACGCTGGAGTGGGCCAACACCATGCCGCCCAGTGCCTACAACTTCGTCAGCCTGCCCAGGATCGAAACCCGTCACCCCCTGTGGGATGACCCCAACCTGCCTGTCACCATGGCAGAAGGGAAGCACTCGCTGGCGGTGGCCACCCACGGGCGGCGTGAGATGTGGGGCACTGACCCCATCTCCGGCAAGGTGCGTGAAATCATCCACCTGCCGGGTAACTCCTGGTGGCCGCTGTTTGCGGCCATGGCGCTGGCGGTGGTGTGTATCAGCCTGCTGGTGCGGGTCTATGCGCTGGCTGGTGTCTTCGTGCTGATTGCCGGGGTGTTCCTGCTGCGCTGGTCCTGGGAGAACGGCGCGCATCCCAAGGCCGCGCCGGATGCCGATGTGTCACCCGGTGCCCCGCCGCTGCACTCTCGCACCATGGATGGCCCGGGTGTGTGGGCCATGGGCACCTTCCTGATTGCCAACGGCTCGTTCTTCCTCTCGTACCTGTTTGGCTGGTTCTATCTATGGACCGTCTCCCCGGAGTGGAGCATGCCCGACACGTCGCCACTGTCGTTGGTGGGGCTGGTGGTAGCGGCTCTGGCCATGACGGCGGGCTACATCGTGATGGTCAAAATGATCCGTGGGCTGCGCCGCCAGCAGGATGCCGGGCTTGCCAGCGGCTTCTATCTGGCCGGTGCGCTGGGGGCCGTGCAGGTCGCCGTGACCACCTGGGTGATGCTGGCCGCCGATTTGGCTCCCACCGAGACCACCCACGATGCCGTGCTGCTGTTGGGCCTGATTTATGCCCTGTTCCACGGCGGGCTGGCGGTCGTGCTGACGGTCATGCAGGCGCTGCGGGTGCGCTACGGCTACGTGGGCGCCCATGCGCCGTTCGAACCTGCCGTGGTGGTACAGCTGTGGCGCTACAACGCCGTGGTGTTCTGGATCCTGGTGGGCTCGCTCGCTGTGTTGCCCCGCGTCATTGGAGGTTGAGGCCATGTCACCTTTACTCGAGCGCTTGAGGTTGACGCATCCCATCCACTTCGTGGTGGGCCTGACCGTGTGGTGCATCTGGTTCATCGCCGTTTATGGAGGCCACGCCGTGGCTTGCGAGGTGGCGGCCCCTGCCACGGAGC
Organism: Halomonas sp. 141; assembly: GCF_002810305.1. Taxonomy (NCBI): domain Bacteria; kingdom Pseudomonadati; phylum Pseudomonadota; class Gammaproteobacteria; order Oceanospirillales; family Halomonadaceae; genus Halomonas; species Halomonas sp. 141. Next base: position 35,460 of record NZ_PINZ01000026.1, on the reverse strand, counting down.
GAGGCGTGTTCACGCTGCTCAATGGCTGGATGCTGCTGCTGAGTCTCGTCACGACCGCGCTGCTGGCGGCGCTTACCTGGTGGTGCTGGCAAGCAGGTCAGCACCACCAGGGGCGTGCTCGGTTCAATGCCGTGGTCTCGGCGGGGCTGTATCTGTTCTCGGCGCTTAGCGTGGTGTTCGTGGCGCTGCCGATCATAGGCATTCCGCCTTGCGTGTAACGTGGCCTTGAGCGACGCATCGGCCACGCAGGCGGCCCAACCCGACAGCCTGGAAGCACCGCTGTATACGCTGCACGGCATGTGGTGCACCAGCTGTGCGCTGGCGGTGGAAGGAGCGCTCAAACAGCAGCCGGGCGTGCTCGACGCCAGCGTTCATTACCCGACCGCCACCGTGTGGGTGAAGGGTGAGCCCGATGCCACGACGCTGGACGCACTGGCGCCCAACGTGGCGCGGCTGGGCTATCGGCTGGCACCGCTGGAAGACCTGCAGGACGCCCATGCCCGGCTGGAGCAGGAAAGCCGTTACTTGACCCTGCGCTTGATCGTCGGCTCGGTATTTGGCATGTGGACCATGCTGGCCTCGCTGCTGATCTACGCTGGGGCCATGCCCACGGCCGCGCTGGAGAGCGTACTGGCCTGGGTGTCGGGTGCCTTTGCGATTCCCGTGGTGAGCTATGCCGGGCTGCCTTTTTACCGGGCGGGCTGGCGCACACTGCGGGCAAGGCGGCCCGGTATGGACGTGCTGGTGAGCCTGGGCGTGCTGGGCGCCGTAGTGGTATCGCTGGGCCTTCTGTGGCGTGGCTCGGTAGAGGTCTATTTCGATACGGCGGTGATGCTGATCGTCCTGCTATTGGTGGGGCGGCTGGTCGAAACGCTGTGTCGTCAGCGGGGCTTGAAAGCCTTCGATGCGCTGGCGCTGCCCGATACGTCGGTGCAGGTGCTGCATCAAGGGCAGGTTCAGGAAACCGCCATCGAGGAGGTCACGCTGGGCCAACGCATTGCCGTTGCCCCAGGCGACGTGGTGCCGCTGGATGGCAGCCTGGAGACCGACGGCTGGCTGGACACCGCCACGCTTTCCGGTGAAAGCCAGCCGCGCTTCGTGGGTGCCGGGCAGCCAGTGTATGCAGGCTGTCGTTTTATGGGCCGCGGTGGGCAGGGCGGCTCGCTGGAACTGACCGTGACCGCCACGGCGGGCCAGCGGCGAATGGACAAACTGTGTGACCAGATGCGTCGCTTTCAAACGCAAAAAGGCGAGCTGCACACCCTGGCCGAACGGTTTGCCGCCTGGCTGAGCCCCGCCGCGCTGGTGTTGGCGGCAGTGACTCTGCCCATTGCCTGGCTGATGGGCGTGGGGTGGGACGAGGCGAGCGTGCGCGCGCTCTCGGTGCTGGTGGTGGCCTGCCCCTGCGCCGTGGGTCTGGCTGTGCCGCTGGCAAGCCTAGCGGGCAGCAGCCAGGCCACCCAGCAGGGTATTGCGCTGCGCGACCCTGCCGCGCTGGAAGTGTTGGCCAAGGTGCGCTCGGTGGCGTTCGACAAGACCGGTACTTTGACCCAGGGGCAGCATCGCGTGCTGCACGCGATGCTCCGTGATGGGGAAGACGAGGAACTGTTCCGCCAACAGTTGGCCGTGGCAGTCAGGCAGAGTGAACACCCGCTGGCGAACGGACTGCGCCACTGGGCAAGCGGCACCTCGCGGGCGCAGGTGGAGGTTCATGAAACGCCGGGGGCCGGGCAAACCATCACCTTCGCCGATGGCCACACCTGGTGGCTGGGCAGTACCGCGTGGCTGGCCCAACAGGGCAAGGAGATCCCCGCCGATGCAAAGCACCCGGCATATGGCTTTGCATCCGAGGTGCTGGTGGCGGATGAGCAAGGATGGCTGGCCACCCTGTACCTGGCCGACCAGCCCGTGCCGGATGCCCAGATCACGCTTGCCCAGTTACAGGATGCCGGTTACGTGTTGGCGCTGATCAGCGGAGATCGCCAGGGCCCGGTGCAGTGGCTGGGCCAGCGCGTTGGGCTACCGCGGGAAGCGTGCTATGCCCAGCGCTCCCCGGAGGCCAAGGCACGCCTGCTGGAGGCGTTGCCATCGCCCACCCTGTACGTGGGCGATGGGGTCAACGACACGCTGAGCCTGGCGGCGGCGGCGGTGGGCGTGGCCCCGCTGCACGCCAGCGACGCTGCCCGGGAAGGGGCCGCTGCTCAGCTGCTGTATCCCGGTATTGCGGGGGTCGCCAGGCTGTTGAGGGTTGCCCAGCGAACGCGTCGCATCATGGTCCAAAACCTGCTGCTATCGGCGCTCTATAACACCCTGGCGCTGGGGTTGGTGGTCACCATGGCCATTCCCCCGCTGGTCGCCGTGCTGGCCATGGCCGCCAGCTCCCTCAGCGTCACACTCAACGCCGCGAGGCTGACCTGGGCCGAGCCCGATGCGCCTTGGCCTACTCACGGTAGCCCAACGCCTCACCCAGCCGCTGAGCATGTTGCGCCACCCAGCGCGGATCGATCGCGCCCCACTGCTTGATGACGTAGTGGCCGATGTTATGGCGCTCGCCGTCGCCTTTTTCGAACACGCACTCGATGTCCAGTTCGCTCAGCGAGGCGATGGTATCCTGAGCCGTGCGCCTGGGCATGCCAGTGGCTTCCATCAGCGCAGGCACGCTGGAAATACCTTGTTCGATCAAGTGGGCCACGTATAGGCGGCGGTAAAAGCTGGATTTTGTTTTACTGAGCGACATAGCGAGGGCGTCTTCCTGGTGATGTGTACTCCAGCAGTCTAATCAAATAAGTCCCCCTGCGCCTGCGGTGGCCGAAAGTCGCGGGTGTTCAAGCCCTGCTCGGTACGCGATTGCATGTTCCATTGACGGCTGGCGCGCTGGAAACGCTGGGCAATCAGGTCGGCAAAAACCCCTTCCCCACGAAAGCGCTTACCAAACCGTGCATCGTAGTTCTGGCCGCCTCGACATTGGCGCATCAAGCTTATGACCTTGGCGGCACGTTCCGGGTAATGGGCGTTCAGCCAGGCTTCGAACAGAGGGGCGACTTCATGGGGCAGTCGCAGCAGCATCCAGGTCGCGGTACGCGCCCCTGCCCGGCTGGCCGCTTCGAGGATGCGCTCGATTTCATGGTCGGTGAGGCCCGGGATGATCGGTGACACCAGTGTGCCTACCGGTATGCCTGCCGTGTTCAGCTCGCGAATGGCTCTCAAGCGTGCCTGGGGCGATGCCGCCCGAGGCTCCAGCGTACGCTTGAGGTTGGCGTCCAGGCTGGTCAGGCTGACGAACACCCGCACCAAGCGGTGCTCCGCCATTTCCGCCAGCAGGTCCAGGTCACGCAGGATCAGCGTGCTCTTGGTCACCAGGGTGACTGGGTGGCGACAGGCCAGCAGCAGCTCCAGCAGGCGCCGGGTCGTCTGGTATGTGGCTTCCAGCGGCTGGTAGCAGTCGGTGTTGCCAGACAGGTTGATAGGGCGGCAGACATACTGCGGATGGCAAAGCTCCTGCTTCAGATGCTCGACCAGGCCGCTGCGGGCGATCAGTCGGGTTTCAAAATCGAGCCCCGGCGACAGGTCCCAATAGGCGTGGGAAGGGCGGGCATAGCAATACACGCAGCCATGTTCGCAGCCACGGTAAGGGTTCAGGGAGCGGTCAAAGGGCAGATCGGGTGAGCGGTTCCAGGAGAGCGCGCTTTTGCTGGGCTCTTCGCGCACTTCGGTAGCCAGCGATGGGTGAGCTTCCTCTTGCCACCAGCCATCGTCCTCCATGACGCTGCGGGTCGGTGAAAAACGGTTATGGGGGTCGTAAGTGGCACCGCGACCTTTATGCACGGCGTATCGGGGAAGGTTATGGGCCGTCATCGGGAGCCTCGCGCTGAGCTACCTATAATATGTTTATCCATACAGTATAGGGTGTTTGTCGTGCTCTGCAAGCAAGGTGCATCGGTGCGCCATCAACTGTTTGCGCACCGCAGGCAATCTCGGTTTCGGTACCTGGGTCGTGAGCGACGCGACGTTTACGTTTGCCAAATGCGATTACGCGGGCATGGAGCGTACTGCCGATGAGGTGCACGCCATGTCGCTGGCCAATCTGGCGGGGGAGTATGCGCAGATCGTGGATACGCAAGGAGCGCTGGCGCGGTTTACCACTCGCCGCGGCGAATGAGCGATGCTTCCTCGACGGCGGGGTTGTAGAGGTAGCACCAGGCATCGCCATGAGAGGTCGCCAGCACCGCCCGGTCGTACATCCCCTCTGTCGGAGAGTGGTGCAGGTAATCTTCCAGCTCATCGAGCCGGGCTAGCCGCTCGGCATCGATGGCATACACTTCCACCAAAACGCCTGTGGAGGGCATGAGCTTGGCGCCGGGGTAGGGGCCCAAGTCGTAAAGCGTAATCGCCGTCAAGCAGTCCTGGCCCAGCATGTCTGCGCCGCCCAGCCAATGATGATTGCGATGACCGTGCTTTAACGTGCCGTATACCGCCACGCGTGGGCAGCGTTGGATTGCCTGGTAAAGGTAGTTCATGAGGATGCTCGTTTTTCGTTACCTGGGAGCTGGTTTTAGCAAGAGAATGAAGTCACCAATGCGCTGCTTTCTTGCACTGTTTTACGATGTGGTGGCGCTGTTGTTGTAAACGTGGCCAAGCGCCCTCGGATAGCCCTGCCTCTATTAAAGCTTGCTGCATTACTGTGGAGTCAACAAATCGAAGCAGTAGCGCTTTAAGTCGCTCAATCTCTCGTTTGATGAATGGATAGCTAATTTGGCTCTGCGTCGCCAGCTGCTTCCAGTCACGAGATAAAAGCTGCATGGTGTTGTTTTGGTTGCCAATGGAGAATGCCAGGCTAGGGTCATATCCTAAAACAATGGTGCCCACCAAGTCGTAAGCGGGAGCAATACGCCATTTGCCTTTTGCATCTTGTAGTAATGACACATTTTTTGCGTGGCCATCACTGTTGCCTACCAATACGTTAAAAATTTGCCAGCGGAGCAACTGTTGCAATGCTGGGGCAGGTGGCCTGCATACCTCACGTAACAGATGAAAGCAGTCGGCCAGCGTCGGTCCGCCGTGCTCCTGGTATTTCTGCGTACGCGGTCTGCCCATTGCCTGGCATAAATCTTCCTGATGAACGCGTTGCAGAGAGCCGTTGACCCATGCTCTATCGTAACGCTCAACCACTAATAGTGGGCACTTCCCTGCATAACGTATTGAAGTGCGGGGGCACTCGATACCGGCCAGCTTGGCCAGCGTGTTGAGGTAAAGCTCATTGAAAATAACATGGTCGCGTCCATCTACCGCAAACTTGATGATATGCGAAGAGGCAGCAGTGCCTTGGGGCAAATAAAAAGCTTCCTCACGCCAGATCACAGGAATCTTGTCTTGTGCACCGGCCAGTGAAAGACGTGGCCTGGGGGCTGGTTGTGACGCTGCAAATAGCGCATAACGTTGTTGAAAGGCCGCCCACTCGTTAAGTCTTTCTTGCGGCAGTGGCGTACCGTCGTCATTGCTGGACGCAGGTTCTGGTAGTTGATGAGGCGGCAGAATCGACAGTGCCCCGGCGCAATCTCCACCAAGCGCGGTCAGCAGCGAGAAGTCGTCATCAGGAATGCCCAGTTGGCGGATAATCGCCGCACGTGCTTGCTCTTCTGGCAGTAGGTTGCCGAACCAGTGATGGGCAGTCAGTGCTTCGGGCGGCCATGTCCGTTGGTGTAAAGGAAGGCTGTTGGAAATGGCCTGCCCGCTAGCTTGCCACTCTGCGTCATACTCAAAGCCCATGAGACGGCTATCTGCGCCGCGCCAGAGTGTGCCCACCCGTTGGAAGTTCTGCCACACAATGAGCGTTTCAGTGGTCATGAATCGCTATCCATTGGCTGTGCCAAAAGCTCGATACCGAGTGTTTCCAGGACGCGCAATACTCTGCCCATGCCGCATGTGTCGCGGCCGTTTTCGAGTTCACTTAAAAAGCGAATACTGATGCCGCACAGCCCCGCTAGGGTTTCCAGGGTCAGATGCTGGCGTTTACGAGCCTGACGGATGATCAGGCCAAGACTGCTGGCGGATTCAATCGAATAAAGCGCTGTGTTGGTTGGGGCAGGTAGGGTAGGCATATACGCTCCCGTTTCCCTATAAGGAAAATTACCGGACTGGAATACGTATAGTAGCCTAACTTTCCCGATAGGGAAAATAAGAGGCAGTGTCAGTGGAAAGCGGTAATTTTATCCCTATGGGGAAAGCGTGGCCGGTGGGCTGTAACGATTCGCTACCTGGCACTGCGTAAGTCTGGGCATAAAAAATGGCCCCCACCGTAGTGGAGGCCATCAGTCAGTGCCGCTTGAGCCTAACGCTTCTTGCGAGCGGGCTTTTTGTCTCCGGCTTCGGGGTCTGTGCGGTGTGCGGTGCCCGGGAAGTGGGCGCGGACGAGTTCCAGCAGGCCCTGGGTGGAGGCGTCGAAGTCGGCGGCGTTGGCGTCGATGCGCTCGCTGATCTCACCGGCAATGCGTTTGCCGAGCTGCACGCCCCACTGGTCGAAGGAGTTGATATTCCAGATCACGCCCTGAACGAACACCTTGTGCTCATACAGCGCAATCAGCGCGCCGAGGTTCTTCGGCGTCAGCTCGTCCAGCAGCAGCGTGCTGGAAGGGCGGTTGCCGGGGCAGCTGTAGGGGTCCAGTTGGCTCAGTTCTTTGCTGTCGCCCTGGCTGCCTTCCATGAAGGCGTTGGCCTGGGCCAGCATGTTGGTGAGCAGGGCAAAGTGGTGGTCTTCCACGCCCGGCTCCGGCTTGAGCGAAGCGATGAAGTCGATGGGCACGTAGCGGGTGCCCTGGTGCAACAGCTGGAAGAACGCGTGCTGGCCGTTGGAGCCGGTTTGCCCCCACACGATGGGGCCTGTCTTGTAATTCACCGGGTGGCCGAAAATATCCACCGACTTACCGTTGGACTCCATGTCCAGCTGCTGCAGGAAAGAGGGCAGCTGGTTCAGCGCCTGGTCGTAGGGCACGATGGCCTGGGTTTCGGCGCCAATGAAGTTGATGTACCAAATGCCGATCAGCGCCATCAATACGGGCATGTTCTGGGCGAACGGCGCTTCGATGAAGTGGCGGTCCATCTCGTGGGCGCCTTCCAGCAGCTCGATAAAGCCTTCGAAGCCAATCGAGAGCGCAATGGGCAGGCCAATGGAAGACCACATGGAGTAGCGGCCGCCCACCCAGGCCCAGAATTCGAACACGTTCTCTTCACGAATGCCGAACTCCATGGCCGCTTTGCGGTTGGTAGAGGCGGCAATGAAGTGCGCCCCTACGTCGGCGTCTTCCCCGGCGTTCTCCAGGAACCAGCGCCGCGCAGTCTTGGCGTTGAGCAGGGTCTCCTGAGTGGAAAAGGTCTTGGTAGAGACGATGAACAGCGTGGTGGCGGGGTCGAGCCGTGAGAGCACCTTCTGAATGTGAGTGCCGTCCACGTTGGACACGAAGTGGAAGTGCAGCTCCGGATGCCGGTATTTCAGCAGCGCTCGCACCGCCATGTTGGGGCCCAGGTCCGAGCCGCCAATGCCGATATTGACCACGTCCTTGATGCGCTGGCCGTTGTAGCCTTTCCACTCGCCGTTACGCACCGCCTCGGAGAACACCTTAATCTGCTCGCGGGTGCGGGTGATTTCGGGCATCACGTCTTCGCCGTCCACGTAGACCGGCTCGTTGCCCAAATGGCGTAGCGCGGTGTGCAGTACCGGGCGGTTTTCGGTGACGTTGATGATGTCGCCGGAGAACATCTGAGCGCGGCGCTGTACCAGGGCCGAGTGGTCGGCCAGTTCGATCAGCTTGGCCAGTACCGCATCAGACACCTGGTGCTTGGAGTAGTCCAGAAAAAGGCCTCCGACACGCAGGCTCATTTTTTCGAAGCGCTTCGGGTCGTGGGAAAAATAGTCGCGAATGCGATCGTTGGTGGTTTGATCGCGCAGGCGCTCCAGGGCCTGCCAGGTAACGCTGCGGGTGAGTTGAAACATAACGTGCGGTCCTATTTGTTTTTACATCGTTGTTCCGAATCAGAGGGCGTGCCTCCAATCGTGATTCTTGTTTATGTAAAAATACTACATATTGAGCGCCATGGAAGCGCTGCACGGCTTGAATCGCTTGAAAATGAGTAATAAAACGAGAGATTGGGCCAGCTGAAGGACTTGGCTACAAAAAGGGCGGGCCTGGGCCCGCCCCTGGTAAGGCCAATATGCAACCGTTAGCTGGCCACCGCTACCTGTGCAGCACCGCGCTTGATGAACGCATAGCCCAGGCCAGTAATCAAGGAGCCCGCAATGATCGCCCCCAGGTAGAGGAACGCCGGGGTGATGGCGTTGGGGATCAGGAGCACGAAGATACCGCCGTGGGGCGCCATCAGCTGAGCGCCGATCAGCATGGAGAGCGCGCCGGTCACCGCGCCACCCGCGATACAGGCCGGAATTACCCGCAGCGGGTCTTTCGCGGCAAAGGGAATCGCGCCTTCGCTGATGAAGCACAGGCCCAGCACGAACGATGCCTTGCCCGCTTCCCGTTCAGGGGCTGAGAACTTGTTGCGCGCCACAAAGCTGGCGATGCCCATGCCAATGGCAGGCACCATGCCCGCTGCCATGATGGCCGCCATGGGCGCGTAGGTTTGCGATGCCAGCAGGCCCACGCCGAAGGTGTAGGCGGCTTTGTTGACGGGCCCACCCAGGTCGAAGCACATCATGGCGCCTAACAGAATGCCCAGCAGTACGGCGTTGGTAGAGCCCATGGAGGAGAGGAAGCCGGTCAGGGCGGCCATGATGGCGGCCACGGGTTCGCCGATCACGTAGATCATGGTCAGGCCGGTGACCAGGCTGGCCACGAATGGGATGATCAGGATCGGCTTGAGGGATTCCACGCTGGCAGGCAGCTTGACGTACCGCGTCACGGCCAGCGCCACATAGCCTGCCAGGAAGCCGGCCAGAATGCCGCCGATGAAACCGGCATCGATATTGGCGGCCAGCATGCCGCCGATCATGCCGGGGGCGATGCCGGGGCGGTCGGCAATCGAGTAGGCAATGTAGCCTGCCAGCACGGGAATCATCAGTGCAAAGGCGGTGCCGCCACCGATCTGCATCAATGCTGCCGCCAGGGTGCCTTCTTCCTGAAACGCTTCGATACCAAACACGAACGACAGGGCAATCAACAGGCCGCCCGCGACGACCATGGGCAGCATGAAGGAAACGCCGGTCAGCAGGTGCTTGTAGACGCCTTTTTCCTTGATCCCCTTTTTGGCCGAGGCGCCGCCAGCAGCGCTGGTGCTATCTTCCACCGCCGCGTCAGTCAGCGCGGCTTCCAGCGTCGGGCGGGGCTTTTTCAGCGCGTTGCTGGTGGAGGTGCGATAAATGCGCTTGCCCGCAAAGCGAGAAGGGTCCACTTCGATGTCGCAGGCCAGCACGACCACGTCGGCGGCGGCGATCTCTTCATCGGTGAGCTGGTTTTGTGCACCCACCGAGCCCTGGGTTTCCACGCGAATCTGGTGGCCCATGGCCTTGCCCGCTTCGGCCAGCGCTTCGGCGGCCATGAAGGTGTGGGCAACGCCGGTGGGGCAGGCGGTGACGGCAACGATGCGTTGGCCGCCTGGGCTGCCGGCGGGGGCCGCTGCGGTGGTGGCCGGGGAGCTATACAGAGGGGCGTCGCGTTTTGCCTGGGTCAAAAACGCCGTAGGGTCGGGAAGGGCGCTGGCAATCGGCGCCTTGAACAGCCGCTTACCTTCGAAACGCTCCGGGGCCGGGACCTGGTCGGCGGCGACCACGATCAGGTCGGCGTTGGCGATCTGTTCGGCGGTGGCCGCCTGCAGAGGGGCAATTTCACCATGCATTTCCACATGGACGTGCCAGCCCAGCCGGGTGGCGGCTTGTTCCAGGCGCTTGGCGGCCAGGAAGGTGGTCGCCATGCCGCTGGGGCAGGCGGTAATCAGGATCAGGTTCATCGCGTGGCTCCCTCGGTGTGGGTGTCGTCAAGACGCCGTACCCGGGTCTGTTGTTGGAGTGAGTCGAAATCGTCGGCGTGGGGGTTGCCCACGCCAACATGGCGAACGGCTTCGGCAGACAGCGCCGTGGCGAAGCGCAGCGTGGCGTCGGGGGCGTGCTGGCTCAGCAGCCCATGCAGCATGCCCGCCACGAAGGTATCGCCCGCGCACACGGTGTTGACTGCGTGAACGCTGGGCGGCGTCGAGTGCCAAGTGCCGTACTGGCTGGCCCACAAGACGCCTTCGGCACCGGCGGAAATCAGCGCGTGTTCGATACCGCTGGCATGCAGCCGCTGGGCAGCAGCGTGGCGCTGGGCATCGGAATCGAGGGCGTGCCCCGCCCACTCGGCCAGCTCGGTTTCATTGGGCTTCACCGCCGCAGGCTGGGCGGCGATGGCCGTCAGCAGTGCCGGACCGCTGGTATCCACCCACAGCGGCACGCCAAAGCCTTTCAGGAAATCGAGTAGCTCACCGAAGATGGCCGAGTCGATGCCCGGCGGCAGGCTGCCTGCCACGACGATGGCCTGCGGGGCGGTGCCCTCGAACAGGCCGTTGAGCACTTGGCGGAGGGCGTTGAGGTGAGCTGCGTCAATGGGCATGCCGGGGCCGTTGATATCGGTCACCCGGCCGCTCTGTTCGGCAAGCTTGGCATTGATACGGGTGTTGCCCGGCACCCGTACGAAGGCGTCTTGAACGCCGTAATGCGGAAAGGTCAGGCGAAAGGGGGCATCGTTGTCCTGGCCCAGAAAGCCGCTGACGACCACCTCATGGCCAAGGCTGGCCAGCACCCTGGCGACGTTGACCCCCTTGCCCGCCGCCTCCAGCTGGGCGTGAGTGGGGCGATTGACCTGCCCCAGCGTCAGCGTCTCCAGGTCGAAGGCGAGGTCCAGGGCCGGGTTCAGCGTGATGCAGACCACTCGTGCCATCAGCGAGCCTCCAGCGCATCGCGCACGTCATCGCTGGTTGCCTTGCTCAGGGCCAGCTGCGCCGTGGCCTGCGCTTCTGCCAGGTCGAACTCCCGCAGGCGGGCCTTGACCAGCGGGATCTGCCGCGCGCTGACCGACAGCTCGTCGACGCCGAGGCCCACCAGCACCGGAACCGCCATGGCATCCGATGCCAGCTCGCCACAGACGCCGACCCACTTGCCGTGGGCGTGGGCTGCGTCGACGGTCATCTGGATCAGCCGCAGTACGGCCGGGTGCAGGCCGTCGGCCTGGGCAGACAGCTCCGGGTGGCCGCGGTCGATGGCCAGGGTGTACTGGGTCAAGTCGTTGGTGCCCACCGAGAAAAAGTCCACTTCGGCGGCCAGCGTCGGTGCCAGCAGCGCGCTGGAGGGCACCTCGATCATCACGCCAAGCTGCACGTCGGTGGCGCGCTGCTGCTCAGGGATCTCCTTGAGCAGTCGGTCGTAGATGGCTTTGGCGGCGCGGAATTCGGCCACGTCCTTGACCATCGGCAGCATGATGCGCAGCGGTTTGCCTACGGCGGCCATCAGCAGGGCGCGAAGCTGCGTTTCCAGCACGTCCGGCTGGGTCAGCGCCAGGCGAATGCCGCGCAGGCCGAGGAAGGGGTTGTCTTCCTGGGGGACTGGCCAGTAGGGCAGGGGCTTGTCGCCGCCCACGTCCAACGTTCGGGCGACCAGCGGTCGGCCAGCGAGTGCATCGGTGGCTTCACGGTACTCGGCGATCTGCGTCGCCAAATCCGGAGCGCTGGCGTAAGCCATGAACAGAAACTCGGTGCGCAGCAGACCAACGCCCTCGGCGCCACGCTCGACGGCATCGGCGGCGTGGGCCGTATTGCCCAGGTTGGCAGCGACCTCAACCCGGTGGCCGTCGCGGGTCTGGGCCTGCTCGAAGCGTAGCTCCCAGGCGTCGGCTTCACGCTGCTGCTGGTCGAGCAGCTGCTGTTCGGCGCGCCGCAGCCGCGCTTCGGAAGGCTGCGAGATCACGCGGCCGCGCTCGCCATCCAGAATCATCATGCCGCCGTCGGCCAGCGCCATGACCGCTTCGCCTGCACCCACCACTGCCGGGATACCCAGCGCACGGGCCAGAATGGCGCTGTGCGCGGTGGCGCCGCCGCGAACGGTGAGCAGGCCACGCACCCGAGAGGTGTCCAGGCGCGCTACATCGGAAGGGCCAATGTCGTCCATCACCAGAATGTAAGGGTGGTCGGGTGGCTCGGGCAGGGTCACGTCGCACAGCACACCCAGCACTCGGCGGCCGACGTCGCGCAGGTCGGCGGCCCGCTCTGCCAGCAGCCGGTCGGCCAGCATCTCCTGAGCACGGGCGGCGGTGTCGATGGCTTCCCACCAGCCAGCCTCCGCCGAGCGCCCTTCGCCGATGGCGTCCAGCGCCGCTTGACGCAGCTCGGGGTCGTCCAGCATCTCTTCGTGCATGGAGAGGATGTCGGCCACTTCACCGCCAGGTGCGTTATGCACCAGCGCCTGCAGCTGGGCGGCACCTTCCTGCAGCGCTGCACTCAGGCGGCGCGCTTCTGCCTCGGGGTCGCTGGCGTGCTCGGGATAGTCGAACGCCAGCGGACGAATGACGAACACCGGTGCAATGGCCAGCCCCGGAGACGCCGCCACGCCGGTATGCGGGGTATCGGCCGCCAGCGGCGTGATATCGGGCTGGCGGGTATCAGCGGCGGGGCGGGTCTCGCGGCCGCCATCGAAGGGCGTGACTTTCTCGCCCAGGCCCTCTTCCACGGCGGCGGCGAGAGCTTCCAGCGCGCTGTTGGCTTGTTCGCCTTCAGCGGAAAAAATCAGCCACTGGCCGCGGCGTGCGCCAAGGCCGATGACCTTGGTCAAACTGGCCGCCGAGACGGTGGTGGCGCTGCCCTCTTCCAGCCGAACGTTGATGGGCATGGTCTGGGCGCGGGCGATTTGCACCAGCTGTTTGGCCGGGCGGGCGTGCAGGCCGTGGGGGTTGAGAACGCGCACACGGCGTGTTTGCGTTTGGGCGGTTTCTCCCGCCAGTAGCGCCAACAGCTGGGAACTGCTCTTGCCCATCAGGCTTTCACTCTGGCCACTCTCCACCAGCGCCAGCAGCTGTTCGAGCAGCGGGCGGTGGTTGTCGCCGCTGGCCGCCAGGCAGAAGAGGGCGTGGACGGCGCGCCCGTCCTGTTCGATGGTATCAGCGGGCGTGGCCACGCCCAGCGCGGGCTGGCGTACCCCCGTTGCCTGGCTGGCGAGCCAGAGGCCTTTGCCCAACCACTGGGGCGCAGCGCTGGCCACGGCGCTGATGAAAGCATTGTCGACGCAGCCGCTTTGGCGCAGCCGGGCCGCGGCGGCCAGGGCCAGCTCCTGCGGGTCTCGGGCAGGGAAGTTGACACACAGGGTGTCGGCGTCCAGCCTGGGAGCCACGGCGGGGCGGGAAAGCAGCCGGGCCACGTCGGCGGCTGAACTGGCGTTGGCCAATTCGCTGGCCACGCCGTCCCGGTCCAGCACGTGGGTCAGTTGGCGCAGAATGTCCAGGTGCTCGTCATTTTGTGCAGCAATGGTGACCAGTACATGCACGGTGTTGCCATCATGCCACTGAACCCCTTGGGGGAACTGCAGCACGCGTACGCCGGTACGCTTCACTAGATGGCGGCTTTCCGGGGTGCCGTGGGGGATGGCAATGGCGTTGCCCAGATAAGTAGAGGACTGCGCCTCACGGGCATGCAGGCCATCGCGGTACTCGGCCTCCACCAGGCCAGCCTCGGCCAATGCCTTGGCGGCGCTATCGAGTGCAGCTTGCCAATCCTGCGCATGGCGGTCGAGCAAGATGTCATCAGGGCCGAGGGTCAGCATAGGGTTCTCCTGTAAACGCGGTCAGGCAACGGCAACGTCTGCGATTGGCGGCGAATGTGCGCGCATTAAACGTTAGTCGTAGAGCGTTGAGGTTAGCTGGATGAATCGTGTCACCTGTGTATAGTGGCTATGCTGAATCGATTCACTTTTAGACACAAGGGTTGTCTTTTTAGACTTTGGTCTGAAGAGGGTGAAGCGGCTGCTAAACTGCTGACTTTATTAGGGGAGAAACCAGCATGACACTTGCCGATATTGCCCGGCTGGCCGGGGTCTCGCGCACCACGGCAAGCTATGTAATCAACGGCCAGGCCGAACAGCGGCGAATCAGTGCCGCCACCATCGAAAAAGTCATGGCGGTGGTGCGCGAGTATCGCTACCACATCGACCCACAGGCCGCAGCTCTGCGCCGTGGCGCAAGCCGTTTGATTGGCTTGATCGTTCCAGACCTCGAAAACATCAGCTACGCCCGGCTGGCCAAGCGGCTGGAGCGGGGCGCCCGCGAGCGGGGCTATCAGCTTTTGTTGGTCAGCTCCGATGATTGTGCCGAGAGCGAGCGAGCGCTGGCGCTGGCGCTACGTGCCCAGCGTTGTGAAGTGCTGATCACCGCCAGCTGTCTGCCGGAAAACGACCCCTTTTATGCCGACCTGGCGGAGGAGGGTTGGAGCGTGGTGGGCATGGACCGAGGGCTGGCGCCGCACCGCTTTGCCAGTGTGGTCAGCAATGACCAGCAGGCGGCGTATGCGTTGACCCGCTCGGTCATCAGCCCCGCCACGCGCACGGTGGCGTGGCTGGATGCCATGCCAGAGCTGTCGGTGAGCCGAGAGCGGCGGGCCGGGTTTCAGCAGGCGCTGGCCGGGCAGAATATCCAGGCGTTGACGTTCAGCGGCGAGCGCTACGAACGCGATGTCGGGGTCGCGCTGGCGCGCCAGGCGTTTGAGAACGGCCCGGTGGATGCGCTGGTCACCGGGTCCTATGCGCTGATGGAAGGTGTCTTCGACGAGCTGCTGGCCAGAGGCGGGCTGTCCGCGTCGCTGCGGCTGGCCACGTTTGGCGATCACCGCTTATTGGATTTCCTGCCTCAGCCGGTCAATTCGGCACTGCAGGATTACGACCGCATTGCCGAGCTGACGCTGCAATGTGCACTGGATGCCATGAATGGGCGTTACCAGCCTGGCCAGCAGGTGGTCGAGCGCCACCTGCGTTCCCGCTAAATATTCTGATGTGAAGTGAATGCCCGGGCGGCGCTCACACCGAGCGCGCCTGGGCCCAGGCGTTGGCATCGGGAATGGCCATCTCGTAGTGCTCCCCCAGGTAAGGGGAGGAGAGTAGAAAATCGGCGCTGGCGGCGTTGCAGGCCACCGGCACGTTCCACAGGGCGGCCAGGCGCAGCAGGGCCTTGACGTCCGGGTCGTGGGGCTGGGGGGCGAAGGGGTCCCAGAAGAAGATCAGAATATCGAGCTGCTGCTCGGCAATTCGGGCACCAATTTGCTGGTCGCCGCCCAGTGGCCCGCTCATCAGCCCTTCCACCTGCAGGCCCAGCGAGGTGGTCAGCCGCCCCGAGGTCGTGCCGGTGCCCACCAGGGTGTGCTGGCTGAGCGTATCCTTCCAGCGCTCCGCCCACGCCAGCATCTCCGTTTTCTTGCCGTCGTGGGCGATCAGCGCAATGCGCTTGCGTGCGGGCAGCGTACGTACGGCCTGGCGGGGTGGGCGGGCATCGGTCATGTCGGGCTCTCCAGAGCAAGGATTAGTCGGCGTCAACGGCCAGCACTTTCATTGTGTTGGTGCCACCGTGGGCATTCATGTGGTCGCCGCGAGTAAGAATGACATGCTCGCCCGGGCGTGCCAATCCGTGGGTCTTGAGCAGTTTGATGGCTTCTGCATTGACCTGATCTGCGGCCATCTGGCTGGTATCGAACGGCAGCGAGACCACACCGCGATAGAGCGCCATGCGGCGCTGGGCAATCGGGCTATGGGCCAGGCCGACGATCGGCAAGCCAGAGCGGATGCGTGACGCGATCAACGGGGTGTAGCCGGTGGAGGTCATGCAGGCGATGGCGCGCACGCCCGTCAGGTGGTTGGCGGCGTACATGGCCGACAGGGCGATGGTTTCATCGATGCGCTCGAAACCCTCGTGAATCCGGTGCCCGGACGCCTGGGCCACCCGTTCCCGCTCGGCGCCCAGGCAGACGCGGTTCATGGCTTCAATGGTTTCGACCGGGTAGTCGCCTGCGGCGGTCTCCGCCGACAGCATCACTGCATCGGTGGCATCCAGCACGGCATTGGCCACGTCGAATACCTCGGCGCGGGTGGGCAGCGGTGACTCGATCATCGACTCCATCATCTGGGTGGCGGTGATCACGGCGCGGTTCAGCGTGCGGGCGTGCTTGATGATGCGTTTTTGGGTGCCGATCAGCGCTTCGTCGCCAATTTCCACACCCAGATCCCCCCGGGCGACCATGACCGCTTCGGAGGCCACGATGATGCCGTCCAGGGTTGCGTCGTCCGCCACGGCTTCGGCACGCTCCAGCTTGGCCACCAGGCCGATCTCCTTGCCTGCTTCTCCCAGCAGGGTGCGGGCTTCCTGCATGTCCGCCGCGCTGCGGGGAAACGACACGGCCAGGTAATCGACGCCAATCTCGATGGCGGTCTGCAGGTCCTGTTTGTCCTTGTCGGTCAGCGCCGGGGCGGAAAGGCCGCCGCCCTGCTTGTTGATGCCCTTGTTGTTGGAAAGCTTGCCACCCACGTGTACCCGGGTGTGCACTTCCTGCCCGCTAATCGAGGTGACGTCCAGCACCACGCGGCCGTCGTCGAGCAGCAGCCTGTCGCCCGGGTGCACGTCCTCGATCAGCGCCTTGTAATCGCAGCCAACTCGCTCGGTGGTGCCTTGCTGGGCATCCAGCGTCATGTCGAGTACGAAGGGCTGGCCGACCTCCAGCTGCACGGACCCTTCGATAAAGCGCGAGATGCGAATCTTGGGCCCTTGCAGGTCGCCCAGCGCTGCCACGCTGCGGCCCAGGCGTTGGGCAATCTCGCGCACGTCGTTGAGCCGACGACGATGGTCATCTGCCGAACCGTGGGAGAAGTTGAGGCGCACCACATCCACGCCCGCCTTGAGCATGGCCTCCAGCACGCCGGGGCGATCACTGGCCGGGCCTAGCGTGGCCACGATTTTGGTACGACGAAGCGGCGAAGAGGGCGCTGGGGTGGTCATGGGGCAGACTCCTGAATAGGTAGGGGCAACGCTCAAAACAGCTAGCCGTGGAGCGTTGCCGCGCAGGCCGATGAATCGGTCATTAAGTATTGGACTACGATAGCCTTTATATAGTAATTTTACTACATATTGGATAGTTATTAGCCTTTTGGGGCGGTTATGGCAGGTTTTAATCGGCCTTCAGGTGATTAAAGACGTATTTTTAGTAATTTTTTTACTGAATACGCCATCGACGACCACTGCTTGATAGAGGTGCTACCATGACAATAAGAGTTGCCATTAACGGATTTGGACGGATCGGCCGTAACGTGCTGCGCGCACTGTATGAGAACGGCTACCGTGACCGCGTTCAGGTGGTTGCCATCAACGACCTGGGTGACCCTTCATTGAATTCCCACCTGCTGCGCCACGACACGGTGCACGGCCATTTTCCCTTCACGGTAGAGCACGACGCCGAGAGCATCACCGTGGACGGCGACCGAATCGCCATTTCCTCCGAGCGTGACCCGGCCAATCTGCCCTGGTCAGCCCTGAACGTGGACCTGGTGATGGAGTGTACTGGCCTGTTCACCAAGCGTGACGCGGCGGCCAAACACCTTGCCGCCGGTGCCCAGCGGGTGCTGATCTCGGCGCCCAGCCCGGATGCCGATGCCACCGTGGTCTACGGCGTCAACGACGACGTGCTCACCGCCGAGCACAAGGTCGTTTCCAACGCTTCATGCACCACCAACTGCCTGGCCCCCGTGGCGAAGGCGTTGAACGATGCCGTGGGCATCGAGAACGGTCTGATGACCACCGTGCACGCGTACACCAACGACCAGAACCTGTCGGACGTCTATCACTCGGACCCGTACCGGGCGCGCAGTGCCACGCACTCGATGATTCCCACCAGGACCGGTGCGGCTCAGGCGGTTGGTCTGGTGCTGCCGGAGCTGGCGGGCAAATTCGATGGCCTGGCCGTGCGAGTGCCCGTGATCAACGTGTCACTGGTCGACCTGACGTTCACCGCCGGGCGTGACACGACCAAAGAAGAGATCAACGCCATCGTCGAGAAAGCCGCTGCAGGCTCTGCGGTGCTGGATGTCAATGCTCAGCCGCTGGTGTCGATTGACTTCAATCACAACGCCCACTCGTCGATTTTCGATGCCAATCACACCCGTGTGAATGGGCGTTTGGTGAAGATCATGGCCTGGTACGACAACGAATGGGGCTTCTCCAACCGTATGCTGGATACCGCTATCGCCATGCAGAAAACCGCCTGATCAGGCGTCTCAAGGGCAGGTGTCGCCCAGCAACAGCTCGGTCTTGAGCAGCTGCTGGGCCTTGGGGATGCGACCCAGAATCATGCTGGCGGCTACACGCCCCTTGCCAGTGCTATCCTGGCGCACCGTGGTCAGTCGCGGTGCCCGGTACTGCCCTTCGGCAATCCCATCGAACCCAGTGATGCGCAGCGTGTCAGGCACGCTGATATCGCGTTGCTCGGCCAGTGTCAGCGCTGTCAGCGCGATGCGATCAGACATGCACAGCAGCAGGTCAGGGCGTTGGCTGGCGGGTTGATCGAGTATCTCGGTGAGTACCGGGGCGCACACGTCGTAGACATTTTCCTCGATATTCCATAACGGGACCGTGTCGGTATCGAAGCCGTGTTCGGCAAGCGCAGCGTGAAAGCCTGCCAGCCGCGCGCGGCTGATGGTGCTGCTGTCGGGCAGCAGCGTATGCGCAGCGGTCACCCGTCCATTGCAGTGCTCTTTGGTTAGCCGCAAATTGATGATGGCAGGGCGTTCGGGCCGTTGCTTCAGGGCGTGCATGGCCATGGCGTAGCTGGCGTCACGGTCGTCGATATGCACCGTAGGGTAACCGTCGATGTCGAAATCCACTGAAACCAGCGGCCGCTGGGTGGGCAACTCATCGATCATCTTGCCATTGGGCATCAGCCCGTAGACGATGAAGCCATCGGCAATGTTGGCGGAATTGGGTAGCTGTGACGCGTGTCCGCGACCCGGCAGCAGCAGCAGGGTATGCCCGTGGGCATCGAGCACCTCTGCCACGCCGGAGAGAAACTCGCTGGCCACGGCATCGTTGAGGCTGTAGGTCAGGCTCTCGGCCAGGATCACCGCCACGATGCTGGAGCGCCCGGTGCGCAGGCTGCGTGCCTTGGCATCGGGGCCGTTGTAACCCAGCCGCTTGGCTTCGCGCAGGATGCGTTCGCGCAGCAAGGGGGAGAGCTGGTCCGGGCGATTGAAGGCATTGGAGATCGTCGCGGTGGAAACGCCAAGTTCCAGCGCCAGGTCTTTTAGGGTCATTCGACGGGAAACGGTCACGGTGCTTCCTGAGCAGGTTAAGTAGGACGCAGGCTAATTATTCGAGTGTTGCACAGGATAGCGGCCCTGAGGGGGCCAAGACTACCCTTCATTGAAGGGCGCTTGGGTCAGGGCCGAAGAGGGCGATCTGGGGTTCAGGCCGCCGAACGTTTGGCCGACAGCGTCAGTGCGCTGCCGCTTTCATCGAACAGGTGTACATGCGCCTGATCGGGCACCAGCGACACTTGCTGACCCTCCTGCCATTGGCTGGGGGCCTCGCTGCGATGAATCAGCAGCGTACTGCCTTCCTTAGGCTCCAGGTAGACATACACCTCGTTACCCAGATACTCGACATTGACGATGTCGAAGCAGTTGTCGCCTTGCGGGGCTTCCAGGCGCAGGTGCTCGGGGCGTACTCCCAGGGTCAGGCCCGTGCCGGGCGAGTAGCTTTCTGCCGATTGTGGCAGCGCCAGTTCGCCAATGCCCGTGGCCTTGACTCGGCAGCCGTCGGTGGAGCCGCTGGTCAACTGGGCTGGCAGGAAGTTCATGGTGGGCGAGCCAATGAAGCCTGCCACGAATTTGGTGGCCGGGCGCTGGTAGAGTTCGTGGGGGCTGCCCACTTGCTCCACATGGCCACGGTTGAGGACCACGATCTTGTCGGCCAGGGTCATGGCTTCCACCTGGTCATGGGTGACGTAGATCATGGTGGAGCCCAGCCGGTTGTGCAGGCGGGCGATTTCGTTGCGCATCTGCACCCGCAACGAGGCATCCAGGTTGGAGAGCGGCTCGTCGAACAGCAGTATGCGCGGCTCACGGGCCATGGCGCGGCCCATGGCCACCCGCTGGCGCTGGCCCCCCGAAAGCGCCTTGGGCTTGCGGTGCAGCAGCTCTTCGAGCTGAAGGATTTTGGCGGTGGTCATGACCCGCTCGTGTACCGTCTCCTTGGCGGTCTTGGCCAACTTCAGGCCAAATGCCATGTTGTCGTAGACGGTCATGTGGGGGTAAAGGGCGTAGGACTGAAACACCATGCCCACCCCGCGCTCCCGTGGCGGCAGGTCGTTGACCACCGTGCCACCAATGTTCAGGTCGCCGTCGGTGATCGACTCGAGCCCGGCGATCAGGCGCAGCAGGGTGGACTTGCCACAGCCAGAGGGGCCAACGAACACGACGAATTCACCGTCACCAATCGCCAGATCCACATCCTTGATGATGTGGTCACGTCCAAAGACCTTGTTGACCTTTTCAAGCGTAACACTTGCCATGGTAACTCCTTGCCGACCTCGACCCGCGATCGGGTCGGCTATCATTATTAAAGGTAACGGTGGCGGTCAGGCAACCTGCATGAAGGCAGCCTGGTACGCCGGTAGCGTCAGCGCGCTGCCGTCCCGGGTGGCGGTGAAGTTGGCCACGGCCAGGTCACTGGTCACTTCGACGGGCAGCGAAGCGTGCCGGGTCTGGCCGGTCAGGTTGAAGACACACAGCAGCGTTTCGTCGCCTTTTTGCCGGGTAAAGCCCAGCAGGTCGTCGCCGACGTCCACGAGGTTCAGGTCACCATCGAACAGCGCGGGGTGCTGGCGCCGGAAGGCCAGCAGGGCGCGCACGCTATTGAGCGTGGCGTTGGGGTCATCCTGCTGGCGGCTCACCGATAAGGCCAGGTGGCGGGGCTCCATGGGTAGCCACGGCTCGATCGCCGAGAAACCGCCCTGTTCGCCATCGTTCCAGGGCATCGGCGTGCGGCAGCCGTCGCGGCCCTTGAACTCGGGCCACAGCACTTTGCCATAGGGGTCTTGAATGCGCTCGAAGGGCACGTCGGCTTCCGGCAGGCCCAGCTCTTCGCCTTGGTAAAGGCAAACGCTGCCGCGTAGCGAAAACAGCATGGCCAGCATGACTTTGGGGTAGGCGTGCGGGTCCTCTTCGGAGCCCCAGCGAGTGGCGCTGCGCACTACGTCGTGGTTGGAGGTGGCCCAGCAGGGCCAGGCGTCTCCCGCCAAACGCTGGAAGCGCTCGATGACTTCGCGCAGGTAGCTCGCCGAATGCGGCATGTTGAGCAGGTCGAAGGTGTAAGCCATGTGCAGCTTGTCACCTCCGGCGGTGTACTCGGCCATGCGTTCCAGCGGGTTGTCGTCGCCGATTTCGCCCACCGTCGTGGTGCCGGGGTACTCATCCATCAAGGCGCGCAGGTCCTGCAGGAAGCCCAGGTTCTCCGGGCGGCTGAGGTCGTAGACATGGCGCTGCCAGGTGTAGGGGTTGGCTTCCGGGGCGCCCAGGGTTTTGGCTTCGCCTTTGGGCACCGGCGGGTTGTCCCGCAGCTCGGCATCGTGGAAGTAGAAGTTGACCGTGTCCAGACGGAACCCATCGACGCCCAGATCGAGCCAGAAGCGCATGTTGTCCAGCTGCGCCTGACGCGCTTCCGGGTGGTGGAAATTGACGTCCGGCTGGCTGGTCAGGAAGTTGTGCAGGTAGTACTGCTGGCGGCGGGAGTCGAAAGTCCAGGCCGGGCCGCCAAAAATCGACAGCCAGTTGTTGGGTGGCGTGCCATCGGGCTTGGGGTCCGCCCAGACGAACCAGTCCGCCTTGGGATTGGTGCGATCCTGACGGCTCTCCTTGAACCAGGGGTGCTGGTCCGAGGTGTGGCTGATCACCTGATCGATCATCACCTTCAAGCCCAGCGAGTGAGCCTTGGCCAGCAGCGCCTTGAAGTCGTCCAAGGTGCCGAACATCGGGTCCACGTCGCGGTAGTCGCTGACATCGTAGCCAAAGTCGAGCATCGGCGAGGTAAAAAAGGGCGAGAGCCAGATGCCGTCCACGTTGAGCGATGCCACGTAGTCCAGCTTCTCGGTGATGCCGTTCAGGTCACCCACGCCGTCGCCACGGCTGTCCAGAAAGCTGCGCGGGTAGATTTGGTAAATAACGCCGCCGCGCCACCACATCGTATTGTCTTGCATTCCATCGTTCCTTAAAAACGGTTGCTGAGAGTCATCAGCGAATTCATCGAGAGCGTCTATCGGGTCAGCCCTTCACCGCGCCAGCCGTCAGGCCAGACACGATGCGGCGCTGGAAGATGATCACCAGGATCACCAGCGGCACGGTTACCACGACGGACGCGGCCATGATCGGCCCCCAAGGCAATTCATAAGCACTGCCGCCCGAGAGCAGGGCGATGGCCACAGGCACCGTGCGCTGGGCATCGGTGAGTGTGAAGGTCAGCGCGAACAGGAACTCGTTCCAGGCGGCAATGAAGGCCAGCAGTCCGGTGGTGGCCATGGCGGGCCACATCAACGGTAAAAACACTTTGGTGATGGTGACCCAGGGAGTGGCACCATCCATGATCGCGGCCTCTTCCAGCTCCATGGGCAGCTGCTTCATGAACGTGGTCAGCACCCAGACGGTGAACGGCAGGGTGAAGATGGTGTAGCTGAGAATCAGGCCCGCCGGGTTGTTGTAAAGGTTCAGCGCGCGAATGACCTCGAAGAGCCCCGACAGCACCGCCACCTGGGGGAACATGGAGACCCCGAGGATCACCAGCAGTACCGTGGAGCGGCCGCGAAAACGCACTCGTCCAAGCGCATAGGACGCGGTAATGCCTAGCAACAGCGCAATGAATACCACGCTGAAGGCGATAATGATCGAGTTGAAGATGGCGCGCAGGAAGCTGGTCTGGCTGAAAATTTGAACGTAGTTGTTCATGTTCCAGTCGGAGGGCCACAGTTCCACGCGAAACAGGTCGCTGGAGGGTTTGATCGAGGTGATCACCGCGTAGTAGAACGGGAAGACTGCGTATACCATGATGAGCGCAATCAGCGCCCAGAAACCGACGCGTTTGGCTATTTTGGCTAGCTGACGAGTGGTCATCAGTCACCTCCCAGTTGGATCTTGTTGCGGCCCAGATAGAGGTAGGCAATGGTGGCCAGCGCAATGATCAGGAACAGCAGCGTGGAGGCCGCGCTGCCGTAACCGACATCCTGAAACTCGACCAGCTGCTGGCGGGCGTAGACCGACATCGACATCGTGCTGGTGGAGTTGGAGGTCAGTACGTAAATCACGTCGAACACGCGCAGCGCATCCAGCAGGCGGAAGATCACCGCCACCATCAGCGCGGGTGTGATCAGTGGCAGCGTGACCTTGAAGAACACGCGTACCGGATGAATGCCGTCCACTTCGGCGGCTTCGTAGCAATCCTTGGGCAGCATCTGCAGCGCGGCCAGTACCAGCAGCGCAACAAAGGGAATGGTTTTCCATACGTCCACCATGATGACCGCCCACATGGAGTAGGTGGCGCTGGCGGTCCAGGCGATGGGGTTGTCGATGATGCCGACGGCCATCAACATATGATTGATGATGCCGAACTGGTCGTTGAGCATCCATGCCCACATCTGGGCAGAGACGATAGTCGGGATGGCCCAGGGGATCAGCACCGCGGCCCGGACGATCACCCGGCCCTTGAATTCGGCATTCAGGATCAGCGCCACGATGACACCGAAGATGACTTCCAGTGACACGGATACCACCGAGAAGTAGACCGTGTTCCAGACCGAGCGCCACCAGATGGGGTCGGCCAGTACGCCGAACCAACGACCATCCTCATAAACCAGATAGTTTTCGAAACCGATCAGGTTGGCCGCACCCAAGTCCGATAGCGACGCATCGGTAAAGCTCAAAAAGAACGTGCGCAGGAGCGGCCAGCCAGCCACCAGGGTCAGGGCGATCAGCATGGGGGCCAGGAACAGCCAGGCCGCCTTGACCCGTTGACGGCGCACCTTGGTGCCGCGCTGGCGCCTTGGGGGCGCTATGGAACGCGCCCCAGAGGGCGCGTCGTGGTGAGAAGTGCTCGGCATGGGGGTCTCCGCAATTACCAGTTACGACGCTTCAGGCGCAGCAGTTCGCCTTCCAGGTCGGCAACGCCCTGAGCGCCATCCTTGCTGCCGGAAAGCACGTCATGAGTGGTGCTGAAAAAGGCGTTGCTGACGCGGCCATAGGCATCACCGGTAGGCGCAGACGGGCGCGCGACGGCATTGGTGAACGTGCCGTAGAGCGTGCCGAAGAAGGGCGCTGCTTCCAGCACTTCCTCGTCCTGGTAGAGCGCATCCAGGGTAGGGTTGTAGGACGCCTGAATGGCGCGGCGTTTCTGCTCTTCCTCGCCGGTCAGGAAGGCCACCAGATCAGCGGCCAGTTCGGGGTTGTTGCTGTAGCGAGAGACCGCCAGGTTCCAGCCGCCCAGGCCCGCAGCACTTTGCCCTTCATCACCACCGGCCGGCAGCTGGACCACACCCACCTTCCCGCGTACGTCGCTGTCATCGCTTTGGGCCAGCGCCCAGGCGTAGGGCCAGTTGCGCATGAACACTGCGTTACCGCCCTGGAAAACCCCGCGGGCTTCCTCTTCGGTGTAGTTCAACACGCCTTCCGGGGCGATATCCCCCACCCAGGAGGCAGCCAAGTCAAGAGCCTGTGCGGCGCGCTCGTTGTTGATGGTCACTTCGCCGTCGTTATCGACCACGGTACCGCCACCAAAGCTGGCAACCCACTCGAGGGCGTTGACGGTCAGCCCTTCATAAGCGCGCCCCTGGAACACGAAGCCCTGCATGCGGCTGTTGCCTTCAGCGCGTTCAGCCGCTTGAATCTCGCGGGCCGTTTCGGTGAGTGCCTGCCAGGTGGTCGGAACGTCATGACCGTGCTTTTCCAGCAGGTCTTCCCGGTAGTAAAGCACGCCTGCATCGGTAAACCAGGGCATGGCGACCAGCCGGTCATCGATGGTGTTGTTGACCACGATCGTTTCGAAGTGGCCGTCGGATGCGTTGTTGCCCAATACCTCGCGAAGATCGAGCAGGTGGTTGGCCAGCAGGCCGGGCCACACCACGTCAACCTGCATCACGTCGATATCGCTGGAGTTGGCGGAGAGAATTTGTTGATAGAGAGATAGGCGCTCGGTGGACGAGTTGGGCGTTGAAACCACATCGACGCTGTGGCCGGTTTTCTCTTCCCAAGCGCGTACGCCTTCTTGGCAAAGGGTCAACTCTGCGCCAACCGCACCACAGGAGATCGTCAGTTCGGCCGCTTGGGCAGGCCCGGTGGCACTGGCAAGACTGGCCAAAGCGATAGCTGAAGTGAGTAGTGTCTTTTTCATTACGGCGTTCCTCGGCGTTTATTGTTGTGGGTGATGGGGGATCAGAGCGCTTGTAGCGCCTACTTAAACGATTAAGTACGCTGCCAGTTAGCCGTCTGTCGTCGTGAAGTTCAATAGAGACTTTTGTCTAATCTATTTCAATTCGGTTTCTCTAAGATAAATAGTGCTTTAGACATTGGTCGATAATTAGTAAAAGATTGTTGGTTTACTAGCTCTTAATCGATTAAGTTTTAGTGGCTGTCGCTCTTCGGCTCAAAATAGAAGTTGCTTTGCAACATTATTCAAGGGAAGGCGGTGCCTGGAGCCAGCGTCACGATCAGAACAATAGGGTTTAAAATAGGACTTAAAACAATGCACAAAATGACATTCAAGACACCATTAGCCATCGCCGTTGCCACTGCCAGCCTCGGACTTTGCGGTGTTGCCAACGCCGACACGACGATGGAAGAGCGCTTTGCCGAGCTAGAAGCGCGCATTGCGGCCGCCGAGCAGCGGGCTGAGGCTGCCGAGCACCGCGCGGAGTTAGCTGAGCAGGGGCGCGGTGCTGCGCCTGCTTCAAGCGCGCCAGCAGCGGCAACTACCGATGCCGATATCGAAGAGCGCCTGGCGCGCGTTGAGCGCCAAGCCAGCGGCGAAGAAGGTTTCTCGTTTAACGTTTATGCCCGCTCTGGACTGCTGCTAGGCGAAGATCGCAAGAGCATCGATGGCGGCCCCTATGTGACCCCGGCCGGTAACCTGGGCGGCGCAGTGGGCCGTTTGGGTAACGAAACAGACACCTACGCCGAAGCTATCCTGAACTACCGCATGCAGTTTGATAACGGTGCAAAAGCGCGCTACACCACGATGATTGCGGACGGTGTCAATACCAGCAACGACTGGACGGGAGATGAGTCCCAGCTCAACGTCCGTCAGGCCTATGCCGAGTTCAGCGACCTGCCCAGCTTCACCGGGGCCTTCGAAAATGCCTCCATCTGGGCGGGTAAGCGCTTCGACCGGGATAACTTCGATATCCACTGGCTGGACAGCGACGTCGTATTCCTGGCCGGTACCGGTGGCGGTATCTACGATATTCAGCTGGCCGATAACTGGAAGTCCAACTTCTCGCTGTATGGTCGCAGCTTCAGCGACTATCCGGTCGTCAACCGCGAAAACCCCGGTCTTACCAGCAACACCGACAACCTGATCCTGACCTCCAACAACTACTTCGGTAACTGGCAGGTGATGGCGAACGTGATGTCGGCCGCCGATAACGACGAGCGCGACATCGGCGTAGGCCAGACCGCCGCCGACAGCGGCTGGCACACC
The DNA here is from genome assembly GCF_002810305.1 of Halomonas sp. 141. Lineage (NCBI taxonomy): Bacteria > Pseudomonadati > Pseudomonadota > Gammaproteobacteria > Oceanospirillales > Halomonadaceae > Halomonas > Halomonas sp. 141. Next base: position 8,740 of record NZ_PINZ01000026.1, on the reverse strand, counting down.
ATGGTGGCGTACCACGGCGACAGCTTCTTCGGCCTGGGCGAGGGTAACTTCAAGGCGGCGCTGCTGCACGGCCAGGGGCTAGGGGCGGAAGTGAAAGGGCTGGGCAGCAATGGCGACCTGACCGACGACGCCACGGCGACTCGCCTGGCGGTCTACGGCACCACCTACATTGCCCCGCAGTGGCGCATTGCGCCCTCGATTCTGGCAGAGGTCAGCGACGACCGTTTTGCCGATGGCGACAGCTACTCCTGGGCCACGCTGAACGTGCGCCTGGCCAACGAGATTACCCAGAACTTCGAGATGCAGTACGAGGGTAGCTACCAGTACATGGATCTGGACCCCAATGGCTTCAATGGCCGCAATGCCGTCAGCGGCAATTTCGGCAAGCTGACCATTGCGCCCACTTTCAAGCCGGATGTCGGTGGCTTCTGGAAGCGTCCTGAAATTCGTCTGTTCGCCTCCTATACTGACTGGGATGCCGAGCTGAACGGCTACACGATGGAAGACTCGTTTGGCAACGATGGCTTTACCGGGGGCCAGTGGAGCTTCGGCGTACAAACTGAGGTATGGTTCTAAGAGCGAACCGCTCACTAGCAAGGCTGTTATTGATACGTTTGTTTCACCAATGCCGATTGCCCGCGCTCCGTCGCGGGCTTTTTGCTCGTTAGACTCGACCTAGGGAGGCACCGATGCTGCTGCTCAAGGAAAAACTGAAGGCGCCGCCGCTACCTCCCTGTACGGTGGCGCGGCCGCGTTTGAATGACCACTTCGCGTTGAGCGAGCAGGTGCGCCTGCTGGTGGTTCAGGCGCCACCGGGCTATGGCAAGACCACGCTGCTGGCCGAGCGGCTGCCAGTCCTGGAGCAGCAGGCAAGCTGGCTGCGGTTGGACGAGCAGGACAATCAGACACACCGCTTTCTGGCCTACTGGCAGGCGGCCATGGACACTCTGTTGGCCCCTCAGGTCACGCTGACGCCGGGGGATGACAGCGAATGCATTGCCCACATGGAGCGCTGGTTGACGGAGCTACCCGAACAGCACGCGCCTTGCCGACTGGTCGTGGATGGCTTCGAGCATCTTACCAACCCCGAGATTCTCACCGCGCTGGCCCACTGGCTGCGCCATCAGCCGCCCTGGCTGACCTTGACCCTGGCCAGCCGGTCACGCCCGGCACTGGGGCTGGCCAGCCTGCGGCTGCGCGGTGAGCTTGAAGAGATCGACCTTAGCGCCCTGGCCTTCGATAGCGAAGAGGCGCAAACCCTCTGCGCTGAGCAGCTCAGTTTTCCGCCTACCCGGGTGAGCCTGGAGCGAGCGCTACGCAGAAGCGGCGGTTGGGTGATGGCACTGAATTGGCTGGTGGAGCGCACCACTACCCGCGCCGGGTTCGATGCGCTGGTCGAGCGCTTAAACGGCGGGCATCCTGATTTTGTGGCTTGGTTTGATGAGCTGCTGGCCGAGGCACTGCCCCCTGAAGAGCGTGAACTCATGCTGCAGCTTGGGGTGCTGGAGCGTTTCTCCCCCGAACTCATGGCACGTTTGCTGGAGGGCGAGCGGCTCACCCAGCGGCTAGGGGCCTTTGAACAGGCGGGGCTGTTTGTCGAGCGGCCCGACCCGCATGCCCAGTGGTACCGCTTTCAACGGCTGTTTGGTGAGTACCTGCGCCACCGCCGCCACGAGCTAAGCCTGGCCACCCAGCGCACGCTGCACCAGCGGGCCAGCCAAGCCTGGTTGGCACTCAACGACCCGGTAATGGCGCTGCGCCAAGCCATTCTGGCGGAAACGCCCGATGATGTGGCCAGCCTACTGGTTTCTCAAGGGCCTGCACTGCTTGCCAGTGGGGCCTACGCGCTGCTGGCTCAAGGCCTCGGGCTACTAGGAGAGCCGCAAATCTCGACACGCCCGGAGCTGGCGCTGCTTTACGGCTGGGTATCCCACGCCCAGTTTCAGTTTGATATCACCGCACGGGTGATTAGCTGGATCGAAGCGCAGCTGGAGGCCCCAGAGTGGCAGCGGCTGACTGCCGAGTTTGCTACCCTGCGCGCCCAATTAGCGATCAATCAGGGCAACGCCGAGCGCGCTGCGCCGCTCGCTGAACAGGCGCTGGCCGTGCCCGCCCGCTATTTGGCCTCCACCCCGCTGACCGCGACCGCCATCTTGAGCGAGGCGCGTTTCGTGCTGGGCTATCTGGACGAGTCGCTGCAACGGGTGCGCGAGGTGGAGCGTCTGGCACGCCAGCGAGAGGATCACCAGCTGCTGCTGTGGTCGCTCTGCCATCAGTCGGAAACGCTGGTGGCCCAGGGGCGCTTGCAAGCCGCTTATGATATTCAAGAGCGCGCTTTTGTCCACTTAGAGCGGGCAGAGCTTGAGCACCTGCCCGTGGCGGAATTTCTCTACCGGATTCGCAGCCAGGTGCTTTGGGAGTGGCACCGCCTGGATGAAGCCGAGCAGGCCGCGCTGAAAGGCATTGCCGTGCTGGATAACCAGGGCGAGCGTTGGACGCTGCAGTGCCATATTCAGCTGGCCAAAATTGCCCAGAGCCGTGGCGACCAGGCCCAGTGCGCCGACCATATCCGGCGGCTGCGTAAAATCCTCGCCGAAGGCGATTACCATATCGACTGGGTGGCCAATGCCCACGCCACGCTGCTGGCCTGGTGGCACTCCACGCAAGACCTCGACGCGGTAGAGCGCTGGCGTCAGGAAGCGCCCGCCCCCATCACCGACAGGGCCACCAACCATTTCGCCCAGTGCAACGTGCGCAACCACGCCCGGGCGCTCACGCTGCTGGGCCACGTGGATGAGGCCCGCACGCTGCTGGAAGCGCTCGAAGTGCATACTCAAAGACTAGGGCTAGTCACCGATGCCAACCGCAACCAGCTCTGCCTCGCGGCCGCTGCGTGGTCGGCTGGCCAGGAGACGCAAGCCCGCCACCACATGCATCAAGCGCTCAGCTTGGCTTCCCGCACCGCGCTGGTAGGCAGCTTTCTGCGCCTGGGTAAACCGCTTGGCGAGCTGCTCAACGGCTTACTCGCCAGCGGCACGCTAGCGGCTTTAGAGCAGGCGAGGGCAGAGCGGCTGCTGGCGCTGGCGGGCCAACAGAAGGATTTCGGCTGCGCCCGACGCTTAATACTGGATGAAACGGTCATCGCCGATATCGTCGCAAGACCTGACGTGCCGGAACTGATCCGCACCTCACCGCTGACCCGCCGTGAGTGGCAGATCCTCGGGTTGATTCATGCGGGGCTATCCAACGAGCAGATTGCCGAACAACTCTCGGTGGCCCAGACCACCATCAAAACCCATATCCGCAGCCTTTACCAGAAGCAGAACATTCGTCGCCGTGAGGAGGCCATACACCTGGCGGGGCAGCTACTGGCCCACATTCACGGGGATTGACCCCGTCGGAAGGCTGCCCAGCGCCCTCGGTTCGCCTCCTCCTCTCGACTACGCCCGGTACTCCCTGCGGGGGAGGATTCGATCCCGCCGCGCAGCCTGCATCATGCCCTTATCGCTGATAACAACCATAAGGATTCGCCATGATGCAGACACCTTCTACTTCGCACTATGTTGGCAGCCAGGGGGCCGACTGGTGGCGCGGCGCGGTGATTTATCAAATCTACCCGCGCAGCTTCATGGATAGTCGTGGCGACGGCATTGGCGACCTGCGGGGGGTGATCGAGAAGCTCGACTACATTGCCTCACTGAACGTCGACGCCATTTGGCTTTCGCCCTTTTTTACCTCGCCCATGAAGGATTTTGGTTACGACATCAGCAACTACCGCGATGTCGATCCAATGTTCGGCAGTCTGGAAGACTTCGACCGGCTGGTCGAGGCGGCTCATGCCCGCGGGCTGAAAGTCACCATCGATCAGGTCATGTCGCACACCTCCGACCAGCACGCCTGGTTCGAGGAGAGTCGCCAAAGCCGCGATAACCCCAAAGCCGACTGGTACGTATGGGCCGACCCCAAACCCGACGGCGCGCCGCCGACCAACTGGCAATCCGTGTTTGGCGGCAGCGCCTGGCAGTGGGATACCCGACGCTGCCAGTACTACCTGCACAACTTTCTGGCCAGCCAGCCAGACCTCAATTTCCGCACCCCTGCCGTGGTCGAGGCCATTCTCGAAGAAGCGCGGTTCTGGCTGGAGCGTGGGGTCGATGGTTTTCGCCTCGATGCGGTCAATTTCTGTACCCACGGCGAGTTGAAGGATAATCCGCCGCGTCAGGAGATCACCGAAAGCTTTCTGGGCGTGCGCCCCGACAACCCCTATGGCTATCAGCTCCACCAGTACGACAAGACCCAGCCGGAAAACCTGGTATTCCTGGAGCGGCTTCGGGCGCTGCTCGATGAGTACCCCGGCGCCACCAGCGTCGGTGAAGTGGGGGATGACGACGCCCTCGGCGTCATGGCGGCCTACTCCCAGGGGGGGCAGCGGCTGCACATGTGCTACTCGTTCAACCTGCTGACCGACAAGGCCGACCCGACGTACCTGCACGAAACGCTGACCGAGATGGAAGCGCGGATTGGCGATGGCTGGCCCTGCTGGGCGCTGGGCAACCATGACGTCACGCGGCTGGCGACTCGCTGGCAGGCCCAGGGGCAGCTCGATAAGCTGCGTCTGTACATGGTGTTCTTGCTCAGCCAGCGGGGCAGCGTGTGCCTCTACCAAGGGGAGGAGTTGGGGCTGCCCGAAGCGCAGCTGACCTTCGAGCAGCTGGTGGACCCGGCAGGCATTACCTTCTGGCCTGCCTATAAAGGCCGTGATGGCTGCCGTACGCCGCATCCCTGGCAGGCAGATAGCCGCCATGCTGGCTTCAGTCGTGCCACGCCCTGGCTGCCGGTGCCCGAAACCCACGCAGCGCTGGCAGTCGATCAGCAAGAGCAGGATGCCGATTCACTGCTCAACGCTTACCGGGAGTTCCTGGCGTTTCGCCGCACCCAGCTCGCGCTGGTCAAGGGGGAAGTACGCTACCACCCGGTGCGTGACGAGGTGCTCTGCCTGGAGCGCACCTATCAGCAAACCCGCCTGTTGGTGGCGCTGAACTTCAGCGATCAGACCATTACCCGCTCGGCGCCCGAGCATGCTGAAGCACTGGAAGGCGCCCCCCATTGGCTCAAGGGCGAATGGCAGGCCGGTACGCTGACGCTGCCGCCGTTTGGCGTGGCAATTGCCCGCTGCCCACAGGCTCAGGAGGATACATCATGGGACGTTTGACCCTTAGCGGCATCGGCAAGTCGTTTGACGGCGTCGAAATCTCTCGGGATATCGACCTCACCATCGAAGACGGCGAGTTCGTGGTGTTCGTGGGCCCCTCCGGCTGTGGTAAATCCACGCTGCTGCGCATGATTGCGGGTCTGGAGGACATTACCACCGGGGACATGCAGCTGGATGGCCAGCGGATCAACGAGATTCCACCCCAGGAGCGGGACATCGGCATGGTGTTCCAATCCTACGCCCTCTACCCGCACATGAGCGTGGCCGAGAACATGGCGTTCGGACTCAAGCTGGCGCGTACCGACAAGGCCGAGATTCGCCGTCGGGTGCAGCACGCCGCAGAAATGCTGCATCTCACCGAGCTTCTGGAGCGCAAGCCCAAGGATCTCTCTGGCGGCCAGCGCCAGCGGGTGGCCATTGGTCGGACGCTGGTGAAGGAGCCAGCGGTGTTCCTGTTCGACGAGCCGCTGTCGAACCTCGATGCCGCGCTCCGCGTGGACATGCGTATCCAGATTGCGGCGCTGCACAAGCGCTTGAATGCCACGATGATTTACGTCACCCACGATCAGGTCGAGGCGATGACCCTGGCCGACCGTATCGTGCTGCTTTCAAAAGGGCGTATCGCCCAGGTAGGCGCACCGCTGTCGCTGTACCACTTTCCCAACACGCTGGAAGTGGCGGAGTTCATCGGCTCGCCGCGCATCAATACCCTGCCGGTGACGGTGGTCGACCCCGGCCAGCAACACACGCTGGTACGCCTGCACACCGGCGACAGCCTGGCGGTGGCCGTGAACGGGCAGCAGCTCAAGGCGGGTGATCAGGCCACATTAGGGCTGAGAGCCGAAGATTTCGTTGCCGCAGAGCAGGCGGATGCTACCCTGGACGCCACGCTCATGGTGGCCGAAAAGCTGGGCTACGAGACCCTGGCCCATTGGCAGGTGGCGGGCCTGGACACCCCCTTGACCCAACGCCTGGGCGGGCTGGCACGACTGGTAGAAGGGCAGACATCCCCGCTGGGCATCACCGGCCAGCGCTGTCATTTGTTCGACGCCCAGGGGGATGCCTGCCCGCGCCAAGTCACGGTGGAAGGTGTTAGCCAATGACGCGTTGATATTTTTTTTAACAAGAGTGCATCCAATCGGTCTCCTCGTGTGTATCCCCTATACAGCCACGGCAAAAGTGGCTGATACACAACCCAAGGAGACTGACATGACCATTCAACATCTAACGCGTGCCACCCTCGCTGCGACCCTGATTGCATCCTTCAGTCAAGCCGCGCTGGCCGATGTGCCTGACGACATTCAAGTGCCGGATGGCCATAGCGTCGCTCTGGAAACAGTGGGCGTGGGCGCGATTACTTACATGTGTGAAGCCAAGGACGACGGTAGCCTGGGTTGGGTTTTCAAGGGCCCCCATGCGGCGCTGAATGACCGCGAAGGCAATCAGGTCGGCAGCTACTACGGTCCGCCCGCCACTTGGGAATCACTGGACGGCTCCAGGCTGACCGCAACGCAGCTGGCCGTATCTCCCAACGGTGACGGCAACATTCCGCTGCAGCTGGTAGAAGCCAATCCGGCCGAAGGTGAGGGGGCCATGAATGGCGTCACTTATATTCAGCGCCTGGACACCCAGGGCGGCGTGGCGCCCGATGTGGCCTGTGGTAGCGATAACGAAGGCGCCACCGCCGTGGTCACCTACCAGGCCGATTACATCTTCTGGACCGCTAACTGATCTCGTCAGCGCTACTCTGATGCGTTGAAGATGGGGGCTCGCATCGCGGGCCCCCAGCGATTATCCTCACTGAACTGCGACGATAGCGACCGACGCGTTACCAGGGAGTGATGATGTGTCCGACGAAGGTGGATCAACGACAGCCAACCCATTCGATCATCTCGATGCACTTACCCGCATCGCTCGTGGCGAGCAGGCCGCGCTTCATCAGCTGTACCAGCAGGAAGGCGCCAGGCTGCTCGGAGTGGTCTACCGCATCGTCAAGGATCGCGGCATGGCCGAAGACATCGTCCACGACGCCTGCTTGAACATATGGCAGCGTGCCGACACCTTCGACCCACAAAAGGGGGCTGCCCGCACCTGGGTTTTCAGCATTGCCCGCCATTTGGCGCTTAATGCCATGCGTGGGCGTGAGCGCCACGTCTATACCGACCTGAACGACCCCCACGAATTTGCCGATGACGACACTTTTCAGCACGCTTTCCAGGTCGAGGAAGCGTTCGATTGGCAAACTGGCGAGCGCATGGACGAGTGCTTGCAGCAGTTGGAAGCCGAGCGTCGCAACTGCGTTCTGCACGCCTATGTAGATGGGCTCAGCCACGCCGAGATCGCGGCGCACACCCGCACCCCGCTGGGGACGGTAAAAGCCTGGATCAAGCGTAGCCTGCTGCGCTTACGGGAGTGTATGGCATGACACGTGCTCATGAATCCGATGATCTGCATGCCCTGGCAGGGGAGTACGTGCTGGGCACGCTGCCGATAGCCGAGCGTGAAGCGTTCGAGGCCCGTCTGGCCAACGAGCCCGCGCTACAAACGGCGGTCGCCGCCTGGGAAGAGCGATTTTTCCCCTATACCGCCATCGTCGACCCCGTCACCCCCTCCGATTACCTATGGCCGCGCATCGAGCGCAGCCTGAAAGCATCCGCGGTGCGGCCTACTGCACCGGGAGTGACGCCTGCCCGCGCGGCGGCTGCCCCGCGCCGCCGATTGATGCACAGCCTGCCGTTCTGGCGGGCCGCCACGGGGGCGGGCCTGGCGGCAGCGTTGGCGATGGGCGTCATGCTGAGCAACGTCACGACACAGCCCGCCGTACCCGAGTACATGGTAGTGTTACTGGCGCCACAGACGCAGTCGGCAGGCTGGGTCGTGCAAGCGGCCAACCGCCAGGAGATTCAGCTGATCCCGCTGGGCACCTTCGAAGTGCCGGAGGGCAAGGCACTGGAATTCTGGACCAAGGCCGATGACTGGCAGGCACCCGTTTCGCTGGGGCTGGTGGAGCCGGGCCAGCCGCTGCGTCTGCGCCTGGACCAGCTCCCACCGCTGGAAGACAACCAGCTCTTCGAGCTGACCCTGGAAGATGAGACCGGCTCGCCCACCGGCTTGCCCACCGGCCCCATCGAGTTCATTGGCCGCGCGGTGGAGATCTGAGTTTGCCTTCAGCCTATTCGCGGCGTTAGCCGAGCGCGTCTGTCAAAAGAAGGTCAAGCCGACCTGAAACAGCCGCTCGACGTCGCGGATACGCCGTTTGTCGATCACGAACAGAATCAGGTGATCACCGCTCTCCACACGCACGTCGCCGTGGGCAATCATCACCTCCTTGCCGCGCACCACGGCACCGATGGTGGTGCCTTCGGGAAGCTCGATCTCATCGATGGTGCGGCCCACCACCTTGGAAGACTGCTTGTCGCCGTGGGCAATGGCCTCGATGGCTTCCGCCGCGCCCCGGCGCAGGGAGTGCACGTTGACGATATCGCCCCGGCGCACGTGGGTCAGCAGGCTGCCGATGGTGGCCTGCTG
>NZ_PINZ01000025.1:0-46137 GCF_002810305.1 Halomonas sp. 141 | reverse complement strand
GGCCTCGCACGCACTTTTCAGCAAGCCGTCATCGAGATTGGCACCCACCGGGGTGTGGTTTCTGATTCATCAATTCAGTATTGGCGGGAGGCGTTTTAGACCCACCCCCAGAATCGAGTGGTTGCAAACCCAGAAAAGACAAAAACGGGAATACTTCAAAGCAGGAAAAGATATGGTTATCTAATTTAGATGGCGTCCCTGGCAGGAGTCGAACCTGCGACCTGCCGCTTAGGAGGCGGCTGCTCTATCCTACTGAGCTACAGGGACTTACGGGGCGCGTAGTATAGCGCGTTGCTGCGCCCCGGCCAACCGCCGCGCTTTAAATCCACCCCGCCAAGCGCAGGGCAAAGATGCCCAGCGTCACCGTAATGCTGGCCATCAGCGTGGTAAGGGCGATGATATTGGCTGCCAGGGCCACATTACCATTGATCGCCTTGACCATCACGAAGCTGGCAGCGGCGGTGGGGCTGGCGAAGAACAGGAACAACAGCCCCAGCTGCGCGCCGGAGAACCCCATCAGCCATGCCGCCAGTGTGGCCAGCGCGGGCAGTACGACCATCTTCATCAGGCTGGCACTCATGGCCACCTGACTGCCTTCACGCATGCTGGAGACCGAAAGCGTGGCGCCAATGCAGATCAGCGCCAGGGGCAGCGTCAGCGAGGCAAAGTAGTTGCCCGAGGTCATCACCCAGCTCGGCAGCCCTACCGAGAACGCCGTGAACGGCAACGCCGCGAACACGGAAAGAATCAGCGGGTTCTTGACAATATGCCCCAGCAGGCTGCGCCAATCGGTGGATTGGCCGGGCTGGTACGCCGCCAGGGCCACCACGGAAAGCGCGTTGTACATCACGATCACCACGCCCAGCAGCAGGCTTCCCGCCGAAAGCCCGTAGTTGCCGTACATGCCCGCCGCCAAGGCCAGCCCCACCACGCCGCAGTTGCCGCGAAAGGCCCCCTGCACGTATATCCCTCTGTCAGCCTGGGGCACACGTAGATGCGCCCAGCCCCAGCTCAGGGCGAACTGCGCCAGGGTGGCCACGGCGAAGAACAGCAGCAGCGGAATGTCCAACGCGACACTGAGGTCGGCCTTGACTAGACTCAGAAAAATAAGCGTCGGCAGCGTCGCCTTGAACACCAGCGTCGAGGCCGTGCTGACAAAGGCGCTGTCGATCCAGCCCAGGCGCTTCAGGCCAATGCCGATGAACACCATGGCAAACACGGGTAGCGTCACGTCTAGCGTGCGGGTAAACAGTTCCAGTAGATCCACAGCAGCTCTCTCAGTTGGATAAGCGACGTCTTATCAATTAACGCGAAAAACCTCGTACTTCTAGTGCGAGGATGAATAGCGTGGGACGCGAAGCGTCCCCTATTCCGGTCTTGTTTGCTGCTCAATATATTGCTTTACGACACTCAGCGGCGCGCCGCCGACGCTTCCCGCAAAGTAGCTCGGACTCCATAGCGCATTTTTTCTGTATGAAGTCTGTACTAATTCGGGGTGCAGCAGCTTCATCCGCCTGCTCGAAACCCCTTTCAGGCTGTTCACCAGCCTTGAAACCGCCACCTTGGGCGGAAAGTTCACCAGTAAGTGAACATGATCCGTTTCACCATGGAACTCCTTTAGCTCAGCCTCGAAATCCTGACACACCTGCCTGAACAGGGTTTCAAGGGATTGAAGGTGCGCGTCATTGAATACTCTTCCACGATATTTGGTTACGAAGACCAAGTGGGCGTGCATTTCAAAAACGCAGTGTCTTCCTGTTCTGATAGTCTTGATCTTGTCCATAGGCCAAGTATACTCAAAGCCATGAAACAGACCAAGACATTAAAAGTTCGCGTAAGAGACAAGCACATTGCCCAGCTTAACCGCATGGCACGCAGTGTGAACTTTTGCTGGAACTATCTGAACGAACTCTCATCTCGTGCCATTCGTGAGCGCGGTCTGTTTCTGTCGGCGTATGACCTGCATCCCTATACCAAAGGGGCGGGCAAGGAACTTGGTCTGCATAGCCAGACCTTGCAGTGCATCGCCGCCGAATATGTCACCCGCCGCAAGCAGTTTAGGAAGGCTCGTCTCAACTGGCGCAAATCGCGTGGCGTTCGTCGTTCTCTCGGCTGGATTCCGGTCAATACCGGCGCGGCCAAATGGAAGAGCGGGCAAGTATTCCACAACGGCAGTTACTTCAAAGTCTGGGACAGCTACGGGCTGAGCCAGTACAAGCTCCGCTCTGCATCCTTCAACGAGGATGCGCGTGGGCGCTGGTACTTCAATGTCGTGGTTGAAATTGAGGTAGACCCGCCAGCCGGTCAAGACAAGATCGGTATCGACCTTGGTCTGAAAGATACCGCCACCTGCTCGGATGGTACAAGGCTGGAAGCCGGTCGTTTCTACCGCGATATGGAAGATAAGCTGGCTGTTGCACAACGCGCCGGAAAGAAAAAGCGTACCAAAAACATTCACGCCAAGATTGCCAATCGGCGCAAGGACGCCTTGCACAAGTTCAGCCGTCAATTGGTGAACCGTGCGGGGGAAATCTACGTCGGTAATGTGAAATCATCCTCGTTGGCCAAAACCAAGATGGCCAAGTCAGTGCTGGACGCTGGCTGGGCTATGCTGAAAACAATGCTGGAATATAAATGCGATAGCGCAGGCATTGTTTTTAAAGAGGTCAACGAGTCGTACACCACCCAAGCCTGTTCGAGCTGCGGTTGTATTTCCGTCAGTAGTCCGAAGGGTAGATCAGGCTTGAGAATAAGAGAGTGGACTTGCAGTGAGTGTGGTGTCACTCACGACCGCGATGTGAACGCGGCCAAGAACATTCTTGCGGTCGGGCATGGCCGTCCAGAAGTGGGAATCCCCGTCCTGAGGGCGGGGAGGATGTCAAACTCTACCGTTGACCAGGATTTGTCGACTGGCTAGACAGGCACCTCGGCATAAGGGAAAGTAGCCCTAAACGCGCATCACGGATACGTTACGTATGGTACAGCCCGCCGTCCCTGAACACGAAGCACAGCGGCTTCTCACCCTGAAGCGGTACACACTGGGGGATCTTTCGGCTGACCAGGAGTTTGACCGCATCACCCGTTTAGCGGCTGCCTACTGCGAAACCCCCATGGCCTTGATCACGCTGGTGGATGACAGTCACGTCTGGGTCAAAAGTGGCGTGGGCGAATACAGCCCCACGGTATTACGTCAGCTCTCATTATGCGGGGAAGCCATCCTCGAACCCAATCTGTTCGAAGTATCGGATGCACGCCTGGATGCGCGGCTCCATAAATTTCCCATGGTCAGCGAGGCGCCCCATGTGGTGTTTTATGCTGGCATGCCGCTGGTCGCCGACAATGGCGACATCCTCGGCACGCTGTGCGTCATGGATCACCGACCCCGCCAATTGACGCCAACCCAGCGGGAGCTGCTTCAACAACTGGCCAACAGTACCGTCCTGCAGTTCGAGCACTATCTTAGCCAACGCGCCTACCAGGCCATTGGCCATTGGCAGGAGCGCAGCGCCATTCAGCACGGCCTGGCCAATGACGAATTTCGTCTCTACTATCAGCCCCAGGTCGATCTCAAATCGCACACCGTGGTCGGGGCTGAGGCGCTGATTCGCTGGATCCACCCGCAACACGGGCTGCGCAATCCGGCAGAGTTTCTGCCGCTGCTGGAAGGCAGCGAGCTGGAGTTTCATCTGGGGGAGTGGGTCATCGAAGCCGCCTTGAAGCAGCTGCAAAGCTGGCTGGCCATGGGCATCGAACTGCAGGTGAGTGTCAACATCAGCCCGCAACACCTGCTGCACCCCGGCTTTCTGCCGCAGTTGGAACAGCTGCTGCTGTACTACCCGCAAGTCCCCTCGCGACTGCTCGCCATCGAGATTCTGGAATCGGCCACGCTGGATGACATGCAGGCTGCCCTGCACGTGCTGGAACAGTGTCAGCGGCTAGGTATTAAAATTGCCCTCGACGACTTCGGCACCGGCTACTCTTCATTGGCCTACTTCCGTCGCCTGCCCGTGCAGTTGATCAAGGTAGACCGCGATTTCGTGCGCGACATGCTGGAAAGCGAGGACGACAGAGCTATCGTGGAAAGCATCATCTTCATGGCCAGAAAGTTCTCACGGCCGGTGCTGGCAGAAGGGGTCGAGACCATGGACCATGCCCAAGCCCTGCTGGCCATGGGCTGCCATCTGGCGCAAGGCTACGGTATTGCTCGCCCGATGCCCGCCGACGCACTACCAGGCTGGCTGGAAACCTGGCAGGCAGAAGGATTTGCACTACCTTAATCGAACAACGCCATCGGGTCGCTTTCCCCCGTCAGCTTGACCATCACGCCATCGCGCCCTTGGCCCTTGACGTCGTAGCTGGCGGCATCGGCACGGGCCAGGGCGACTTCCACGGCGTCATCGCTTTCATCGAAGACGGTCACGCCAATACTCAAGGTAACGGTATATTCCTTATCCTCGTGGGTCACCGACACCTCGCTCACCGCCTTGCGCAGTGAATCTGCAATCACCCTGGCCTGGCTAAGGGTGCAGCTGGGCAACAGCACTCCAAACTCATCCCCCCCCTGGCGGGCCACATGGTCGCTGCGGCGTACCTCCCAGGCCACCACCTGAGCAATGCGACGTAGCATCTCGTCACCCAGGGCATGACCACCTTCGTCATTGATCGGCTTGAAGTGATCAAGATCGAACAACAGCAGCGCCGAAGGCGTACTGGTTTTCTGGAAGTCAGCAAACGCTTCTTCCAGGCGGCGTTCGAAACCACGTCGATTCAGCAGCCCGGTCAAGGGGTCATGTTCGGCTTCCCAACGCTGCAACGCCTCTTGCTGGCGCCGCTCGGTAATGTCCTTCACCACACCGACCAACCCCAAGGAGTGGCCGCCTTGGGTCAACATCACCACTCGGGCGTGAATATCCAGCCACAGCGTTTCGCCGTCGCTGCGCAGAAAACGCAGCTGGCGCACGAAATCACTGCCGCTATTCAAGCTGTGTACCCACATGTCCCGTGCACCCTCACGGTCATCCGCGTGAATCTGTGTCAGCCACTGCTCCATTTGGGTATCTGCAGGAATATCCAGAATTTGCAAAAGCGCAGGATTCATATAAGTAATCTTGCCGCCGAAGTTGGCCACGAACATTCCCTGAGGCGTGGCACTCAGCACCGAATCGAGAAACGCCTCACGCTCCTGCAAATGCCCCACCAGCTGCTGGCGCTCGTCTTCCACACGATTGAAGGTATTGGCGACTTGCTGCAGCTCCTGCATCCCCGTGGCCAGGGCCAACTGCGAACGCCGCCCAGCCCCCACTTCGCCAATCTGGCGTTCAAGATGATCGAGAGGCTTGAGGATACGCGCCAATAACCACCACAATAACGGCATCATCAGCAGGGAAATCACCAGCCAGATACCAAACAGCTTGGAGATGAAGCCCGAAAGCGGAAGCTGCGCCTGCTCGGTGGGCAAATGGAGCCCAACGACCCAGTCGGCAGGCCACACTTGTGCATACGCCTGAAGGCTGGAGCGCCCGTCAGCCAAGCTGCTAACCCCTTCTCCCTGCCAGCCATCCAGCGCCATGTCCAGCAGGTCATTGCGCTGGGCGTGGCTGATGTCTGCATTCACCAGCTCGTAATCAGGGTGGTAAAGAATCTTGCCTGACGCCGTCGCTACCGCCGCAAACCCCTGCTCACCCAAGCGGATGGTTGCTAGTTGGTTGAACAAGCCGTTACGATCAAGGCTGACCATACCCGCTACGAACCCAGCAAAACGACGCTCCTCGTCCAGCCGAGGCACGATCATCAGCACCATGGGCGCGCCGCTTGCACGGCCAATAAAAGGCTCGCTCACATAAGGGCGGCGTGTACCGCGCACCATCTTGAAATACTCGAGCTCCGAGGTATCGAGCTCCACTCGCCCCACTACACTGGGCCAGTCCGCCACGATCTCACCATGCTCGTCACTCACAATCAGTCCATCGAACCAGGAAAGCAAGGCATCGTTTTTCTGCAGCTCGTATGAAAGCCAACCCATGTCATTGGAAGGCCCCATGGCGCTGTTCAAACGCTGAAGCGCAGTGATGCGTTGATTTACCTGCTGCGTGATTTCATCGGCCAGCAAATCGGCCTCGTAGCGCAAATGAGCCATGTTGGTCTCGTGCACCATGGTCTTGCCCACCTGCCAAGCCATACTCAACACAATGCCAGCCAGTATCGCCAAGGCACACGTCAGCCCCAGCAATAGACGCCCCTTCAAGGAGCGTAACGTCAACAGCCTGTTGATGAGGGGGGGTCGTCGCACCAGAAGTTCCTATTTCGTGAGCATTCCCTGAAAAAAATGAGGGACAGGCCTCATGCCTACTTACTAAAACCAACTTATCAAAAAGAGCAGCAAGTTGCGCGTTGATTTAATTCGCATTAGTAACGTTGCCGGAACCCCGGTTATGCGACATGCTCTGCATGGCAATGTAACCTGTTCGTAAAGCGCGTGCTGCTGAATTGATAACCCTGCCCAATTCACGTATGTTCGCCGCCTACCAAGGCTTGGTGTGAAAAGCCAGCGAGCGCAGACCAGACAAGGCAAACATCGGCGAAAAGGCAGCCTTCACAAGCTGTCAATGAGTGCATTGAACGGACTCGTTCCCCCACCGATGTTTAACGCCGTACGGTCAAGCCTAGCCCATTTTCAGACAGCGCCTAACACTTTGAACGACATGGACTGCAGCCTCAACCATGGCAAAACGTACGGCGGGTTATATTTCAAAAGGTATCGGCAAACTTGCCTCTTTGGCAACGCTGCTCCCCGAGTTTGACCGTTTTATGCGCATCGGCACATTCACCGCCAAGCCCTCTGCGGTCATAGGATGGGGATTCAAGCCGACCGCAAAGCGCGCCAGAGATTATGCCAAACGTCATGGGTTGACCTATGTCGCGCTTGAAGATGGCTTCATCAGATCACTCGGCCTGGGAGTCCATGGCTACCAGCCCCACAGCATGGTCGTCGATCATACCGGCATTTACTATGATGCCTCACGCCCCAGTGACCTGGAAAACTGCCTGAACGATGCCACGTTCACGGCCGAAGAGCTAAGTCACGCCACTACCTGCATGCACCTTCTAACTCAATGCCGCCTATCAAAATACAACCATGCTCCTGACAAGCGGTTGGTAGGCTCTAAAGGTAAGGTATTAGTAGTCGATCAGACCGCAGGGGATGCCTCCATTACGCATGGTGGAGCCAGCGCAGAAAGCTTTTCATCCATGTTAGAGGAAGCCCTGGCCAATCACCCCACTGAGCATGTTCTGGTCAAGATTCACCCGGACGTCATCGCAGGCAAGAAAAAAGGCCACCTCACACAAGCGCTTGATCATCCCCGCTGTCAGGTCGTGAGTGAAGACATCAACCCCTGGGCCCTGTTCGACCAGGTAGACACCGTCTATGTGGTTACCAGCCAGTTGGGGTTCGAGGCATTGTTGGCAGGAAAGCAAGTGCACTGCTTTGGTCTGCCATTTTATGCAGGATGGGGACTCACCCATGATCGGCTTTCATGCGCTCGCAGGCGCACGACCAGGACGCTCACCGAAGTGTTTGCCGCTGCCTACCTGCGCTATACCCGCTACGTTAACCCATATACGCAAGAAGCTTGCACACTAGAAGAAACGATCCATTTGATTGCCGACCAGAAGCGTCAGCAAGAGCACCTGCGCGGCGAGTGGTTAGCCTGCGGTTTTTCATTTTGGAAACGACGCTTTGTTGGCCATTTCCTTGGGCCTGCATCAAATATCAAGCACATCAAGGAATTACCCAAACACTTACCAGATAACCGTGCCCAACCACGCATATTGGTATGGTCAAGCCGCATCGACGCAGCATTCAAAACGCGTCATGCGGAATATTTGCCTCATATTTGGCGCATGGAAGACGGGTTTATTCGCTCAGTAGGGCTAGGCGTTGATTTATCCCAACCCCTCTCATTGGTGATCGATGCATCGGGCATTTACTACGATCCGAACCAGCCAAGCGATCTGGAGCGTTTGCTCAACACACATCCCATGGAGGCATCTCTGCTGGAAAGAGCAGCACAGCTACGAAAACGACTGGTCGCGCTGAAGCTGTCAAAATATAACGTGCAAGGCAATACGGATATCCAGTTACCCGATGACAGAGTCATCATCCTGGTACCCGGCCAAGTGGAAAGCGATGCCTCTATCGCAGCAGGGTCACCCAACATCAACACCAACAGCGCCCTGCTGCGCACCGTACGCCAAAACCAGCCTGATGCCTTCATCATTTACAAGGCTCATCCCGATGTCGTCAGCGGCGCACGCGTTGGCAAACTCGATAGTGAAGCCAAACAGCTGTATGATCTTGATGGCAGTGACATGGAGATCACCGCTCTACTGGAACGTGTCGACGCCGTGCATACCATGAGTTCTTTGACTGGTTTTGAGGCGCTGCTACGTGATCGTCAGGTACATACCTACGGCCTCCCCTTTTATGCGGGCTGGGGGCTGACACACGATGCCATGCACTCTCCTGGCCGAACTCGCACGTTGACATTGGATGAGTTGGTAGCAGGCACCCTGCTGTTGTATCCCGGCTATGTAGATCCTGCTACAGGCCAGCTATGTAACGCTGAAACGGTCGTTAGCCTGCTGGAGCAGGCCAGAGCGCGCCAAGCCCACTCACCTCAACACCAGCTTACATGGAAGCAGCGCCTGTATCGCTGCTATCGTAATGCATTGATTGGAAGTCATTGAGTTGAAGCAAAAACGCGCATTTTTATTTCTTCAAGGCGTTTGTTCGCCCTTTTATCAGCGTCTGGCCCGTCGGCTAAGCAACGATGGGCACCGTGTAGTAAAGGTCAACTTCAACGCGGGGGACATTCTCTATTGGCAGCGCACCCATAGCAAAAGCCATTTATTTCGCGGACCGTTATCGGCACTCCCGGAATACCTCACATCGCTGTGGCAACGCTACGAGATCACCGATCAGGTCATGTTCGGTGACCGGCGCCCCATACACCGCCCAGCCATCGAACAGGCCGCCCTGGCGGGGGTACGCACTCACGTGTTCGAGGAGGGCTACTTTCGCCCCTTCTGGGTAACACTTGAGCGAGATGGCGTTAACGGACACTCTCTTCTTCCGCGAGACCCCGCCTGGTTTTACGAAGCGGGCAAGGCATTACCTGCGTTGCCAAAACCGGTGCGCTTTCGCTCATCCTTCAAAATTCGCGCTCTGCACGATGTGGCTTACCATGCCGCCGGGTTAGCCAACCCCCTGGTAGCGCACCGGTATGAAAACCACTCCCCCATCAAAGCGCCCATCGAGTATGCAGGCTACATAAAGCGTTTCGCACAGTTGAAAAAATGGAAAAAGCGCGACGCCCAGCGCATCAAAACGCTCATCGACAGCGGCCAACCCTATTTCATGCTGCCGCTACAGCTCAACACCGACGCGCAGATCATCCATCATTCTCCTTACGAGAACATGGAAGAGGTCATGGATCATGTGATGGGCTCCTTTGCCGCACATGCCCCACAAGAGGCTCTGCTATGTATCAAGAACCACCCGCTGGACATGGGCCTGGTCGACTACCCGGCCATCATCCAGCGGCTGGAAAATTTCTACGACCTGAAGGGGCGTATCGTCTACCTGGAGTCGGGCGATCTCAACCAACTGCTCAAATATGCAGCAGGCACGGTGACGGTCAATAGCACCGTGGGCATCGTCTCCCTGGAGCATCAGTGCCCCACTTTTGCACTGAGCAAGCCCATCTACCATATGGCGGGCCTGACCTACCAGGGCAGCCTGGAGGAGTTCTGGCACCAGCCACCGCCGCCCAGCGCCCAGCTGTTCGACTATTTCCGTAACACCGTTATGTATGCCACCCAGCTCAACGGAGGGTTTTACTGCCAGCCCGGGATCGATCTCGCGGTCAATAATGCCGCCCAGGTGCTCGAAGCCTGCCCCTCGCCACTGGAGAGGCTGCTGTGAGCACCACGCACCAAACCACTTTCCGCTGCGTGCTGATCACCGGCGCCACCGGGGCTATCGGCAGCGCGCTGGCCAACGAATATGCCAACCACGACACCCACCTGATCCTCCACGGCCGCAATCTCGCCGCCCTGGAACAGGTAGGCGAAAACTGCCGCGCCCAAGGGGCCCAGGTCACGCTGTCGAGCATCGACCTCGGTGATGAGACCGCGCTGGCCAACTGGCTGGCCGAGCTATGCACCCACCACCTGCCCAATATCGTGATCGCCAATGCGGGCAAGAACACCCACCCGCCCCAGGCGGGCGAACTGGAAGCCTGGCCAGACGTTCAGGCGCTGCTGGACATCAACCTGACCACCCCCATCGCCATGGCCCACCATCTGGTGCCCGCCATGCGCGCACGGGGCAGCGGCCAACTGGTGTTCATCAGCTCCCTGGCCGCCTGGCACGGGCTGCCCAGCACGCCCACCTACAGCGCCAGCAAAGCGGCCATCAAAGCCTACGGGGAAGGCCTGCGCGGGCTGCTCGCCCCGGCCGGTATCGGCGTCACCGTGGTCATGCCCGGCTATGTCACCTCGCCCATGTGCAACGCCATGCCCGGCCCCAAACCCTGGGAGTGGCCACCTGAGCGTGCCGCCCGCGTCATTGCCCGGGGCATTGCAGCCAACCGGCCACGGGTCAGCTTTCCGTTTCCGCTCAATTTCGGCACCTGGTGGCTGGCCGTTCTGCCCGCTGCGGTGTCCCAATGGCTGATCAAGCGGCTGGGGTTCGACCACCTGGAGGGCGGCTCATGATGCTCTTCTCCGCTACCGCGCTCACCGCCATGGCGCCCGCACTGTTCACCGGGCTGCTCGGTAGCCTGCTGATTGAAGCGCTGCTACGCCCCCGGCCACGCCCCTTCTGGCAACGCCGCCTGGCAGCCAATGCCGTGCACCTGGGCAGCTGGCTGCTGCTGTTTGGCGTGTTCACACTGCTGCTACAGCGCCCCTGGTTTGCCGTGGTGTTCATCCTCTCGCTGCAGCTGGTGGTGGTACAGTCGAGCAACACTAAATCAGCCACGCTCAACGAGCCCTTCATCTGCCACGATTTCGAATACTTCTGGGATGCCATCCTGCACCCCAGGCTCTACGTGCCCTTCTTCGGCATCGGGCTTGCCATCGCCGCCAGCAGCGCTGGGGCCGTGGCCATCGGCAGTTTCTTCTATTTTGAGCCATCCCTGGTGGGCCAGTGGGGCTTTATGCCTTGGCTCTTCAGTTGCCTACTGCTGATACTGGCGGGTGCACTGCTGCTGGCGGCCAGCCTGAAACGCTTGCCCCCGCCCACGCTAGCGCCCAAACACGACCTGCATGAAGCGGGGCTATACACCAGCCTGTGGAGCTACGGCGTCGCGCTGATGCGCTCACCCGCGCCCGCCCCGGAAAGCTCACCGTTCCAGCCCTTTAGCCAGCCCCTACACCGAACAGAACCCTCCGCAGCCACGCTTCCAGGCCAAACATTGCCCAACGTGGTGCTGGTGCAAAGTGAGTCTTTTTTCGACCCCCGCCCCTGGTGCAAGGACGTAGCACCGGGGCTACTTGACCAATTCGATGCCACCGCCGCCGAAGCCCTCGAACAGGGCGAATTGCACGTACCCGCCTGGGGAGCCAACACCGTGCGCACCGAATGCGCCGTGCTGACCGGACTAGCCCCCAGCGACTGGGGGCCGCGTCAATTCAACCCCTACCGCACGCTGTCACGCCACCCTCTCGCCAGCGTGGCCAGCGCATTCAAGGCCCAGGGGTACCGCACCGTATGTATTCACCCGTACCCGGCCACGTTCTATCTGCGCGACAAGGTCATCCCGCTGTTGGGCTTCGACACCTTTCTGGATCTCAGCGCCTTCGAAACCCAGGAAAAGCACGGCCAATACATCGGCGACCAGGCGGTAGCACGAAAGGTTGGACGCCTGCTGAAAGATGACGATAATAGGCCGCTATTCGTGTTCGTGATCACCATGGAAAATCACGGCCCGCTGCACCTGGAAGCACCCCAGCAGCAGTACCTCGCCAGGACGCTGCCCAACGCCCCATGGCCGCTGCCAAATCACTTGCGGGATTTGGCAGTCTATCTTCACCATCTGGGCGAAGCAGACCGCATGCTGGGGGGGCTCAAAACGGCCTTGACGGAGGCGCAAAGGCCGGGGCTACTGGGATGGTACGGCGATCATGTGCCCATCCTGCCCGCCGCGTATGGATATTTTGGCGCCCCTACGGGCCGCACGCCATACATGATATGGTCAACGCAACGGCAACCGTCTGACCCACCGCCTGCCGAGCACATGCCGCAGGGAATAGCAGCAAACGAACTTGGCGTCCGACTATTTAAACAAGTGTTTGGACGCGATATAAGTAGTGATGTGATCAAGGCAGAACCAGAACCTCAGGAGCAAGAATGACTAAACGCGTGGCCATTATTGGTGCCGCCCATCGTTTCCCAGGCACCACCCCTGAAACGTTCTGGCAAGACCTGCAAGCCGAAAAAGACCTCGTCACCCAAGTAGCGCCCGACCGCTGGAGCCACGAGGCGTTCTGGCACCCCGACAAGCGCCACCCCGGCACCAGCGTGACGTTCGCCGCTGGTAGCCTGGGCGATATCAGCGGGTTCGACGCAGCGTTTTTCGGCATCTCCCCCAGGGAAGCCGCCAACATGGACCCCCAGCAGCGCATGCTGCTGGAGCTGGCCTGGGAAACCATGGAAAGCGCCGGCATCGTGCCCAGCACGCTGCGTGGCAGCCAGTGCGGTGTGTTCGTGGGCGTTGCCAGCCTGGACTACTCCTATCGGCTGGCCGACGACATGGCCGCCATCGACGCCTCCACGGCCACGGGCAACACGTCCAGCATTGCCTCCAACCGGCTCTCCTATATTTTTGATTTGCACGGCCCCAGCATGTCGCTGGATACCGCCTGCTCGTCTTCCATGGTGGCGTTCCACCAGGCCTGCCAATCCATTCGCAGCGGTGAAACCTCCATGGCGCTGGCAGGGGGCATCAGCCTGCACCTGCACCCCTACGGCTTCATTATTTTCTCCAAGGCCAGCATGCTGTCGCCCACCGGGCGCTGCCAGGTCTTCGACGAAGCCGGCAACGGCTACGTGCGCTCTGAAGGCGCAGGCCTGTTTCTGCTCAAGGATTACGACCTGGCCGTCGCCGATGGCGACAACATCCTGGCGGTGGTCGCGGGCTCGGCGGTCAACACCGACGGCCACAAATCCGGCCTGACCGTGCCCAACCCCAGCGCTCAGGTTGCCCTGATGCGCAGCGCCTACGAGCAAGCGGGCATCTCCCCCGATGAGATCGACTACCTGGAAGCCCATGGCACCGGTACCGCCGTCGGCGACCCCATCGAAACCCGTGCCATCGGCGAAGCCATCGGCCAGCATCGCAAGACGCCGCTACTCATCGGCTCGGTGAAGAGTAACGTCGGCCACCTGGAAACCGCCTCCGGCGTGGCGGGCCTGGCCAAAGCGCTGTACAGCTTGCAGCACCGCGAAGTGCCTGCCACCATCGGCATTCGCAAGCTGAACCCGCGCATCAAGTTCGATGAATGGAACCTGCGGGTCGTCACCAAGGCCCAGCCGCTCAAACCCGAAGGCAAGCTGGTCATTGGCGTCAACTCCTTCGGGTTTGGCGGCGCCAACGCCCACGTCATTCTGGAAAGTGCCCCGGAAACACCCACGCCTGAGCGTCAGGTGCCGGATGTCCCGCTGCCCATTCGGATCAGTGCACGCAGTGAAGCCGCCCTGGCCGCCAGTGCTCAGGCGTTGGCCACCCACCTGCAGACTACCGAGCAGCCGTTTTACGACACTGCTCATACCCTGTTTCACCACCGTGAGCAGCACAGCCACGGGGCGCTCTGCTTTGCCAGCAGCGCAGCAGAAGCCGCTGCCGCACTTGGCCAGTTTGCTGAGGGCGATACCAGTCAGCTCACCACCCTGGAGCGCCTCACTGACGCCAAGGGCCCGGTGTTCGTCTACGACGGCAACGGCTGCCAGTGGGCCACCATGGGCCACGACCTGCTCGACACTGCCCCGGCCTTCAGCGACGCCATCGACCGCGTCGATGCACTGTTCCAGCGCCACGGCAACTTCTCACTGCGCGCCGAGCTGGCAGGCCTGAACCAGCAAGCCGGCGAAGAAGAACGCTTCGTCAGCACCGAAATTGCCCAGCCAGCGCTATTTGCCCTACAAGTGGCACTCACCGAGTGGCTCAAGGAGCAAGGCATTACCCCTGCCGCCGTGTTCGGCCACAGCGTGGGTGAAGTCGCTGCCGCCTGGGCATCGGGTGCCCTGAGCCTGGAAGACGCGGTGAAAGTGATCTACTACCGCAGCGACTTCCAAGGCAAGACCCGTGGCCAGGGCGAAATGACCGCCGTGGCCATGAGTGCCGACGACATCGCCCCCTGGCTGGCCAAGCCCGAGTTCGACCGGGTCAGCCTGGCCGGCATCAATAGCCCCAAAGGCATTACCCTGGCAGGCGACAAGGACCAGCTCAGCAAACTGGAAGGCGCCCTCAGCGCCGAGGAAGTGTTTGCCAAGCGCCTGCCGCTGGATTACGCCTTCCACAGCCCCGCCATGGACAGCATTCAGGAAGGCGTGGTGGAAGCGCTGGCCGATATTCAGCCACAGCCCACCCGCATTCCGTATGTATCCACCGTGACAGGGGCCGTGGCGGCAGGTGACACGCTGGACGCCCACTACTGGTGGCTGAACATTCGCGAGCCGGTACGGTTCGACGACGCCGCCACGCACCTGATACAGCAGGGTTATAACGTCTTTGTCGAGGTCGGCGCGCACCCCATTTTGCGCCGCTACCTCAACGAGTCGCTGCGCCAGCAAGCGCAAAGCGGTTTGGTGCTGGGCACTCTCGAACGCCACAAACCCGGTCTCGATGGCCTACAGCGTACGCTGAGCCAACTGCTGCTCAGCGGGCTTACCCTACCCAGCGGACACTACTTCCCCGTGGAAGGTCAGCGCGTGCTGCTGCCTCGTTACCCGTGGCAACGTACCCAACTCTGGGTGCAAGGCACCCGGGATGGCCAGGGCCTACTGTCGCGCTACTACCAGCACCCACTTCTGGGCTACCCGCTAGCCCAGCAGGAGCACACCTGGGAAAGCCAGCTGGACACCAAGCGCCAGCCCTGGCTGGCCGACCACGTGGTGGGCGAAGGCGCCGTCTTCCCCGGCGCGGGCTTCATCGAGCTGGCCCTGGCCGCCGCCATGCAGCAAAAAGACTCTTCGCTGCTGGATATCGAAGAGCTGGAAATTCGCGCGCCGCTGCTGCTGGACGGCCCCAACGGGCGCACCATGCGCCTGACGCTGGACCCCGATGACGGTCGCCTGGAAATTCGCTCCCGGGAGCCCGCCACCGGCATCGAATGGCAGCTCAACACCGTGGCTCGCCGCATGCGTGAAAGCCGTGGCTTCCTGCTCAATCGCCAGGCCCCGGCACTGCCCAGCCGCGCTGCCGACTACACCCTGGAGCAGCACCTGGCCATGGCCGAACGTATCGGCTTGCACTATGGCCCCGCCTTCCAGGCCATTACCCGTGGCTGGATCGAGGGCGACAGCGTCATTGGCGAGATTCACCTCTCGGAAGCCGTCACCGCCCAGCTCGACACGCTGCACGTGCATCCCGGCATTCTCGATAGCGCTTTCCAGCTGTTCATTCCGCTGCTGGCACGCCAGGCCGAGTTTGCCTCGCAGCTCGCCTTCGTGCCCGTGCGCGTAGGCCGTATTCAGGTCAATGCCGAAGCCGGAACCCCCGTGCTGGCCCGCGCCGTCATGGGCAAACGGGCACCGCACTCCTTCACCGCCGACTTCGAGCTCTACGATGCCGAAGGCCGCGCCGTGGCCGTGCTCAGCCAGACCCGCTTCAAGGCCATTCGCCTGAACCGCGCGCACCACCAGCACTTCAGCTACCTGGATATCGAACTCACGCCCGCGCCGCTCAGCGCCATCACGCTGCCCATGCCCAGCGAGGCCCTGCCACGCCTGATGGGGCTAAGCGATGCCTTCAGCGCCAGCACCGGCCAGCGTTACGGCCAGGAAGTCGCGCCGCTGCTGGACAGCCTCAGCGAAGCCTTCGCCCAACAGGGCACTCCCGCCGCTGCCGACAGCGACGACGCAGCGCCCCTGCCCCCGGAAACCATCTGGCAGCTGCTGGTCCAGGACTACCCGGACTACTTCGCCCCCATTCATCTGGTGGGCAGGCTTGGTCTGCACAAGGAAGCCCTGGCGCGTGGCACCGACACCCTGGAAAGCCTGGGCGTCACCCACGAACACCTGGCAGGCATCAACCGTGTCCTGATTGGCGAAAGCGGCTGGCAAGTGCTGGCCAGCGAGCTGGGCAGCCTGATGGAAGCAGCCCTGACCGCCCTGCCCGAAGGCCAGCGGCTGGCCCTGCTGGAAGCAGGCCCCTGCGCCCCAGCGCTGGGCCAACGCCTGCTGGAACGCCTTGCCCATCACTCGCCCAGGGTCACCGACAGCTACCGCTACCGTGCGCTGACCACCAGCGACACCGCGCGCCATCAAGCGGAACAGCTCCAGGAACGCTACCCGCTGATCGACGTTCAGCCGTTGGAAGAGACCCTGCCCACGCTGGCAGAAGCACAAAAAGCCCAGTTGGCCTTCATCAGCGCCGACGTCACCCAGCCTGAACGCACTCGCCAGCTCATCGAGGCACTGCCTTCGCAGTTGGCACCGGGCGCACAGCTCATTGTGGTCGGCATTCATCCCAGCCGCTGGCTGGACGACCTGCTGGCCACCCCCGGCATTGGCCAGGCCGCGCTGGAACAAGCCACCCTCATCGAGTGGCTCTCCGCCCAAGGGCTCAGCGTGACCGCGCCCATCGAGCTGGAAGAGAACGGCGCCTACCTGCTGTATGCGCAAGCGCCCAGCGAACAGCCGGGCAGCGCCGCGCAAGCGCCCCAGGCACACACTCTGGTCATTGCCGACGACACCCAGCAAGCCTTGGCCAACGGGCTGGCGGCAGCGCTGGACAACGTCACCCTACTCAGCGATGGCGAGCCTGCGGCCCTGCTGGCCGAGCAGTTGCGCCAGCTCGAAACGCCCCCCGCCGCGCTGAACGTACTGGACCTGCGTGGCCTGGGCCAAGATACCACCGCCGCACAGACCCAGCGCTGCCACCTTGCTCAGCAGTGGTCGCTGGCCCTCGAACACAGCGGCCTGGAAGCCCAGGGCAGCCGTGTCACGCTGTGGCTGCTCACCCAGGGTTACCAGCACGGCGACGACGCCGCACTCTGGGGCTTTGGCCGCTCGCTGGCCAACGAAGCCGTTGGCCACAGCGTCACCCAGCTGGAACTGCCCGAGCAGCCCAGCACCAAGGCCCTGGCCTGTATCGCCGATTCCGTGACCCACCCGGATACGGAAAACGAGCTGGTCATTACCCAGGCAGGCACCCGCTACGCCACCCGCCTGCGTACCCTGCCCGCCCCGCACCCGCACAAGGCCAGCCAGGCAGCGCCGCGCCAAGCCATGACGCTGGGCTTTACACTGCCCGGCCAGTTGCGCCAGCTACAGTGGCGGCCACGCCAGCTCCCCGAGCTGGGTGCCGACGAGGTGGAAGTGCGCGTCAAGGCCACCGGCCTGAACTTCCGCGACGTCATGTACACCCTGGGGCTGCTCTCCGATGAAGCCATCGAAAACGGCTTTGCCGGCCCCACCCTGGGCCTGGAGTTCTCCGGGGAAGTCGTCGCGGTCGGCAGCAACGTCAACCATCTTAGTCCCGGCCAGGGCGTGGTGGGCTTCGGCCCTGCCAGCTTCAGCGACCGCCTGGTCGCCAGCCAGCACGCCGTGGCCCCGCTGCCCGAAGGCGTCAGCTACGCCGCAGCCGCCACCATTCCGACCACCTTCTTCACGGTCTACTACGCGCTGAAGCACCTGGCACGCCTGCAGCCCGGTGAAAAGGTGCTGATCCATGGTGCCGCCGGGGGCGTAGGCATCGCCGCGCTGCAAATTGCCCAGTGGATGGGCGCCGACATCTACGCCACCGTGGGTTCGGAAGAGAAACGCGATTTCCTGCGCCTGATGGGCGAAGCGCGTCTCTATGACTCCCGCTCGCTCACCTTCGCCGAAGAAATCCTCGAAGACACCCAGGGCGAGGGCGTCGATATCGTGCTCAACTCCCTGGCAGGTGAAGCGATCAACCAGAACCTGCGCGCACTGCGCCCGTTCGGCCGTTTCCTGGAGCTGGGCAAGCGCGACTTCTACGAGAACACCCACATTGGCCTGCGCCCGTTCCGCAACAACCTCAGCTACTTCGGCATCGACTCCGACCAGCTGATGAAAGTGCAGCCCGCGCTCACCCAAACCCTGTTCAGTGAAATGATGGCGCTGTTCAACGACGGCACCCTCAGCCCGCTGCCGTTCACTGCCTTCAGCCACAGCCAGGTCATCGATGCCTTCCGCTACATGCAGCAGGCTCGCCAGATCGGCAAGGTCGTGGTCACCTATGAACAGCCCATCGCCGCACCGCGTCAGGAGCAGCTGGGCAGCGGCAGCCTTACACTGCCCGCCAATGCCAGCTATCTGGTCACGGGTGGTCTGGGCGGCTTTGGCCTCAAGACGGCTCAGTGGCTGGTCAGCAAAGGCGCACGGGAACTGATCCTGCTCAGCCGCAGCGGTCCTGCCAGTGAAGAAGCCCAGGCCGCCATCCGTGAATTCGACGCCCAGGGCATCAAGGTCATGGCCGCCGCCTGCGACATCACCGACCGCAACGCCCTGGCCAACGTGCTGGAACGCGCCAGGGCCGAGCTCAGCCCGCTGCACGGCATCGTCCACGCCGCCACGGTGATCGACGACGGCCTGATCCGCAACCTGGACGCCGAACGCATCCACAAGGTGCTGGCCCCGAAAATCGACGGCGCACGCCACCTGGAAGCACTCACTCAGGAAGCTCCGCTGGACTTCTTCGTGGTCTACTCGTCGGCCACCACGCTGTTCGGCAACCCTGGCCAGGGCAACTACGTGGCTGCCAACCACTGGCTCGAAGCCTTCGCGGCCCGCCGCCGCGCTCAGGGCCTTCCGGCCACCTGCGTACGCTGGGGTGCCATCGAAGACGTCGGCTTCCTGGCCCGCAACACCCGCACCCGCGACGCCCTCCAGGAGCGCTTGGGGGGCTCGGCGCTGCGTTCCGACGACGCCCTGAAGGTGCTGGAACAGATGCTGCTGACCCCCGGGCCAAGCCTGGGCGTGCTGGAGCTGGAATGGGGCGCACTGGCGCGCTTTTTGCCCACCTCCGACACCCCGCGTTTCGACGAAATTGCCCGCGCCAGCGATGACGACGGCAGCCTCGACCACGACGACGACATCAGCGCCCTGCTGGCCGACCTCTCGCCGGAAGAGCTGCACAGCACCATCACCGAACTGCTGCGCGCAGAGCTGGCCAGCATCCTGCTCATCGACGAAGAGAAGATCGACGCCAACCGCTCGGTGTACGACATGGGCTTCGACTCGCTGATGGGCGTGGAACTGATGACCGCCATCGAGAACCGGCTGGGCGTTCAAGTCCCGGTCATGGTCCTCAGCGAAGCCTCCACTCTCGACAAGCTGGCCGGCGTGCTGATCCAGAAGCTCCACCAGCACGATGAAGACGTTGAAGAGTCGCCGCAAGATGCGTTAGCCTCTCTGGCCGCCCGCCACGGTGCGGACGGCATTACCAGTGAGCCTGCACCCTCCCCAGCGACAGAGACACCATGACCGCCAAGCGTTCAGAACTAAAACGCCAGCTACTGGAACAGGCGCGCAAGCGCCCTACCGCAAGAGCCAGCCAGCCCACTGCCCCTGCCACCAGCGCAGGGGCAACCCGTTCCGTGCCCGAACGCTTCACCCGCTTCGATGCCCACCCAGGCTATCAACAGCTCTCGATGATGCGTCAGGGCGCGCAACAGCTGGGCTTGCAGGTGCCGTTCTTCAAGGTGCACGACGGCCTGGCCGGGGCCACCAGCGTCATGCAAGGTCGCACCTGCATCAACTTCGCCAGCTACAACTACCTGGGCTACTCCGGCGACCCGCGGGTCATCCAGGCCGCCTGCGAGGCCGCCCAGCACTACGGCACCTCGGTATCTGCCAGCCGCGTGGTCTCGGGCGAGCGCCCCATTCACGGCGAGCTGGAACAGGCCATCGCCAAGACGTATGCCGTGGAAGATGCCGTGGCCTTCGTCAGCGGTCACGCCACCAACGTCTCCACGCTAGGTTACCTGCTGGGCCCCAAGGATCTGATCCTCCACGACGAGTACATCCACAACAGCTCGTTGGTCGGTGCCCAGCTCTCCGGGGCCAAGCGCATGTCGTTCAGCCACAACGACCCCGATGCCCTGGACGCGCTGCTCGCCCAGCACCGCCACCAGTTCGAACGCGTGCTGGTGGTGATCGAAGGGCTCTACAGCATGGACGGCGACATCCCCGACCTGCCTCGCTTCATCGCCATCAAACAGCGCCATCAAGCCTGGCTGATGGTCGACGAAGCCCACTCCTTCGGCGTCATGGGCGAAACAGGCCTGGGCCTGCGGGAACACTTTGCCATCGACCCCACCCAGGTAGACATCTGGATGGGCACCATGAGCAAAACGCTCTCCGGCTGCGGCGGCTACATTGCCGGTAACAAGGCCCTGGTCGAAACCCTGCGCTACTTCGCGCCCGGCTTCCTCTACAGCGTCGGCATGCCCGCCCAGGTCGCCGCCCCCTCGCTCAAGGTACTGGAACTCATGGCCCAGGAACCCGAGCGGGTCGCCAAGCTACAGGCCATCTCCCGTTACTTCCTCGAACAGGCGCAAGCACGCGGCATGGACACCGGCCACAGCATCGGCTCCGCCGTCGTCCCCGTGATCGTCGGCAGCTCACCGCTGGCCGCCAGGCTCTCCAACGCCCTGCTCGAAAAAGACATCAACGTCCAGCCGATCCTCTACCCCGCCGTCCCCGAAAAAAGCGCCCGCCTGCGCTTCTTCCTCTCCTGCGAGCACACCCAAGCCCATATCGACGAAACGCTGGATGTACTGGAGAAGCTATTGGCCGAGGGAAAGTGAGGAGTGAATGGTGAATGGTGAATGGTGAATGGTGAATGGCCCACAATGCATGGCGAAAGGCAAACCGTAGCGCGGCGTAACGACTGAGCGAGAGCAACGAGCGAAGGAGGCACCCGCGAAGGCGGCGCCAGCCGCCCCGATCACGCCACCGTTCAATAAAGCGCCACCGCCTATCACGCCACCCAGGGCAAAAAAGGTAACCGCATGGTAATTGCAACACCCCAAACCAGCACCGCCCACTGGTACGTCATCCAATGCAAAGGCAGTGAATCCTTCCGCGCCGCCGAACACCTCGCCAACCAGGGTTACGAGGTGTTCCACCCCGTGCTGGACGTGCAACGCAAGCGACAAGGCAAGC
Organism: Halomonas sp. 141; assembly: GCF_002810305.1. Lineage (NCBI taxonomy): Bacteria > Pseudomonadati > Pseudomonadota > Gammaproteobacteria > Oceanospirillales > Halomonadaceae > Halomonas > Halomonas sp. 141. The sequence goes on along the minus strand of NZ_PINZ01000025.1, from coordinate 24,716 downwards.
TCACCACCGTTTCCGAGCCGCTGTTCCCTTACTACCTGTTCATTCAGTTAGACCAGGTCAACAGCAACTGGCGCCCCATCCGCTCCACCCGGGGCGTCCTGCGCCTGCTCACCTTCGGCAACACCCCCATCGCCGTCCCCGACGCACTCGTAGAAACCTTACGCGCCCAACCCCACCGCCAAGAAGGTGGCCACAGCTACTTCACTGCCGGAGAAAAAGTCACCATCACCGACGGCCCCTTCAAAGACCTGGAAGCCATCTTCACCCGCAGCAAAGGCGAAGAACGCGCCATCGTCCTCCTCAACGTCCTCCAACGCCCCCACCCCGTCGAACTCCCCGTAGAGAGCTTGGCAAAGGGTGAGGGGTGAGGGGTGAAGGGTGAAGGGTGAACCGTAGCGCGGCGTAACGAATCTTGCGAGGTACGAGCAAATGAGGCACCCGCGAAGGCGGCGCCAGCCGCCCTGATTACGCCACCATAAACAACCACGCCACCGCACGCCACCGCGCCCTCATCGGCAACGCACCCGCGTTGCTTCGCGGGTGCGCTCCGCTTACACCGCGCTACAGGGTCATCGCCAACACCGGGCATGGGGAATGGGCATGGGCATGGGCATGGGCATGGGGAATGGTCATGGGCATATGCACGTGCACGGGCACCCCCGTAGCGCGGCGTAACGACTGAGCGAGAGCAACGAGCGAATGAGGCACCCGCGAAGGGCGGCGCCAGCCGCCCCGATCACGCCACAGCGCTCGATCAAATCTCGGCGGTCTCATCGGCATCCCTAACGGGATGCTTCGCGGGTGCGCTCCGCTTACACCGCGCTACGGGTCATCGCCAACATCGGGCATGGGGAATGGGCATGGGCATGGACACGGGCACCCCCGTAGCGCGGCGTAACGATTGAGCGAGAGCAACGAGCGAAAGAGGCACCCGCGAAGGCGGCGCCAGCCGCCCTGATCACGCCACAGCGCCCGATCAAATCTCGGTGGCCTCATCGGCATCCCTAACGGGATGCTTCGCGGGTGCGCTCCGCTTACACCGCGCTACGGGTCATCGCCAACATCGGGCATGGGGAATGGGCATGGGCATGGGCATGGGCATGGATATGGGCATGGACATGGACACGGGCCCCCCCGTAGCGCGGCGTAACGATTGAGCGAGAGCAACGAGCGAAAGAGGCATCCGCGGAGGCGGCGCCAGCCGCCCTGATTGTGCCACCGAACGACAAAACGCCACCGCCAACCATCGCTCCCTCACCGGCAACGCTCACGCGTTGCTTCGCGGGTGCGCTCCGCTTACGCCGCGCTACGAGGTCATCGCCAACGTCGGGCACGGATAATCATGCCGAAGGTGGCACCCGTAGCGCGGCGTAACGATTGAGCGAGAGCAACGAGCGAAAGAGGCACCCGCGAAGGCGGCGCCAGCCGCCCTGATCACGCCACAGTGCTTGATCAAATCTCGGCGGCTTCATCGGCATCCCTAACGGGATGCTTCGCGGGTGCGCTCCGCTTACACCGCGCTACGGGTCATCGCCAACATCGGGCATGGATAACCATTCCGAAGGTGGCACCCGTAGCGCGGCGTAACGATGGAGCGAGAGCAACGAGCGAAAGAGGCACCCGCGGAGGCGGCGCCAGCCGCCCTGATTACGCCACCATAAACAACCACGCCACCGCCAACCATCGCGCCCTCACCGGCAACGCTCACGCGTTGCTTCGCGGGTGCGCTCCGCTTACGCCGCGCTACGGGGTCCTCGCCAACGTCGGGCAAGGATAACCATTCCGAAGGTGGCACCCGTAGCGCGGCGTAACGATGGAGCGAGAGCAACGAGCGAAAGAGGCACCCGCGAAGGCGGCGCCAGCCGCCCTGATTACGCCACCATAAACAACCACGCCACCGCCAACCATCGCGCCCTCATCGGCAACGCTCCCGCGTTGCTTCGCGGGTGCGCTCCGCTTACACCGCGCTACAGGGTCATCGCCAACGTCGGGCACAGGTATCCACCCCCCGCACGAAAGATGCACTCCCTTCTCAATCAAGGTACGCTTACCCTAAATTCACTGCAGGGAAGCAGCCCTTGGCCACCTACCGACGCGCGCACATCCCCGGCGGCACCTACTTCTTCACCGTGGTAACCTACGGCCGCCAACCGCTCCTGGCGGACCACCTCAACATCAACGCCCTGGGCCGGGCTTTTCGTCGTGTGAAAGAGGAACGCCCTTTCACCATGGACGCCTTCGTCCTGATGCCCGATCACCTGCACTGCCTCTGGACCTTGCCCGAAGGCGACGCCGACTACTCCTCACGGTGGCGAGACGTCAAAAAATACGCCTCCCAAGATTTCATCCTCCCACCCGGCTCCCAAAACGCATGGCAACGCGGCTTCTGGGAACACGCCATCCGCGATGAGCAAGACTGGCAAAACCACATGGACTACATCCATTACAACCCCGTCAAACACGGCTGGGCCACCGCCCCCAGCGAATGGAAATGGTCCAGCTTCCACCAATGCGTCACCAAAGGCTGGTACGACCCCCAATGGGGCGCCCAAACCCCACCCGACATCGCCCAAATGAACTGGGAATGAACACCCTCGCGCCCTCATCGGCAACGCTCCCGCGTTGCTTCGCGGGTGCGCTCCGCTTACACCGCGCTACGGGAACATCGCCAACATTGGGGATGGGGACATGGACATGCCCACGGGCATGGGGAATGGGCACGGATACCCCGTAGCGCGGCGTAACGATTGAGCGAGAGCAACGAGCGAATGAGGCACCCGCGAAGGCGGCGCCAGCCGCCCCGATTACGCCACAAAAACCAACCGCGCCACCGCTCACCCATATGCCCTCATCGGCAACGCTCACCGCGTTGCTTCGCGGGTGCGCTCCGCTTACACCGCGCTACGGGGTCATCGCCAACGTCGGGCATGGGGAATAGTCACGGGCATGGGCACCCCGTAGCGCGGCGTAACGAATCTTGCGAGGGACGAGCAAATGAGGCACCCGCGAGGGCGGCGGGTAGCCGCCTGGATGATGCCACTGCAAATCATCACACCACAGTGCCACCATCGGCACTCGTCGTGGAGTGCTTCGCGGGTGCGCTCCGCTTACGCCGCGCTACGGGTGCCCACCTCAAGTGCGGTGGCACCTATCAACACGGGTAATTTAGTGGCCCCACACCACAAAGTAAGGGTTTAGCTTTTCAGCGGGGTTGGCATAGCTGAGCGGTTCGCCTTCCAAGGTCTCGACGCGTCCGCCTGCATAGCGCACGACCGCATGAGCGGCGCCAGTGTCCCAAAGGCAGGTGGGGCCTAAGCGTGGGTACGCATCGGCTTTGCCTTCGGCAATCAGGCAAAGCTTGAGTGAGCTACCCATGGGGAGCATTTCGTGTTCACCTAATTTATCCAGCCAAGCCGCTAAATCTGGGCTGGGGTGAGAGCGACTGCCTACAACGCGCCAAGTTGAGCCTTCAGCAGGCTGTCCAGCCACTTGAATGGCATGACGTTGGCCGTCTTTCTCCACCTTAAACGCACCTACGCCTTCAGCCGCCACATAAGCCGTCCCCAAGGCAGGGGCAGTGACCACACCCAGCACGGGTACGCCGTTTTCGATCAGCGCGATGTTGACGGTGAACTCCCCGTTGCGCTTGATGAACTCCTTGGTGCCATCCAGCGGGTCCACCAGCCAGTAGCGGCCATCGTCGCCAACCCCTGAAAAACCTTCCACATCCTCTTCGGATAAAATGGGATACGTCGGCGTCAGCGCCTGCAAACCATGCCGAATGACGTCATGCGCCGCTCGATCTGCCTCGGTCAGCGGGCTGTGGTCCTGCTTGATCGTCACATCGAAGGCGCGGCCATACACCGCCATGATGGCACTGTCCGCCGCCTTGGCAATGGCCAACACCTGTTCCAGTAATTCGCGCATGGCACCTCCCAAACATGAAAAAACCGCCCACGGGGGACGGTTTTCGAACACGTAGCCTGCAACAGGCCGTTAAACGTCGTAACCCGCTTCGCGGGCCAGCGTGGTATTGGCCTGCAGCCAGCCTTCGATGTGCCCGCAGTCGAACGTACGGCCATGCATACGATACGCCTGCACCGACTTGCCTTCCTGCATCAAGCGGTCGATGGCATCGGTGAGCTGGATTTCATTACCCGCACCCGGCGGCTGGTCGCGCAGCAGCTCCATGGTGCGGTACGGCAGCACGTAGCGGCCAATGACAGACAGGCGCGACGGCGCGTCTTCCGGCTTGGGCTTTTCCACCACGCCGCGCATGTTGGCGCTTTCGCCCGCAGCAGGTTCGTCGCAATCCACGATGCCATAGCGGTACACCTCTTCCTGGGGCACGGCCTCCACCATGATTTGCGATGCGTCGTTGGCTTCCCAGAGCGCCACCATGCTGCCCAAGTCACACGCGCTGCTGCCTACCTGGGGTTTGACCAGTACGTCCGGCAGAATCACCGCAAAGGGCTCGTCTTTGTCTAACATGTGAGAAGCGCAGTAAATGGCATGCCCTAGCCCTTTCGCATTGGGCTGACGAACGCTGGTCACTTTCAGCTTTTTAGGGGAAATGGCCGAGAGCGTTTCCAGCAGCGCATTTTTACCCTTGCTGGCCAGCGAGTGTTCGAGTTCAAAGTGGGCATCGAAGTGGTCTTCAATGGCCGACTTTCCGGCACGCGTGACCAAAATGATTTCGTTGATACCCGCTGCCAGCGCTTCTTCCACTACGTGCTGGATAAGGGGGCGATCCACCACCGGCACCATCTCTTTAGGAATCGCCTTGCTGATCGGCAGCAGGCGCGTACCGAAACCGGCCACCGGAATAATCGCTTTGCGTACTTGAGTCATCATTAACGTCCTTTTACTAAGCGTGCTTTCCAATGTGAACTTTCAACTAACAAACCACGCTAAACGATATGCAATAGACATGCCGATCAATATAGCAGGAACGCAGCTACCGGCGCGAGCCTGGGTGCCTCCATCAGCACTCCTAACGGAGTGCTTCGCGGGTGCGCTCCGCTTACGCCGCGCTACGGGTGCCTGCCTAGAGTGCCGCGAACCATTAGAGCGAAGTGCTTGCCCCGTAGCGCGGCGTAACGAATCTTGCGAGGCACGAGCAAATGAGGCACCCGCGAAGGCGGCGAGTAGCCGCATGGATCAAGCCTCCGTGAATGGTCACATCTCGGTGCCAAGATCGGCACTCCTGGCGGAGTGCTTCGCGGGTGCGCTCCGCTTACGCCGCGCTACGGGTGCCTTGCCTTGCATATTGTGGAGACGCGGGACACATGATGCTCAATTTTGGCACCATGTAGCGCGGCGTAACGAATCTTGCGAGGCACGAGCAAATGAGGCACCCGCGAAGGCGGCGGGTAGCCGCCTGGATGATGCCGCCGTGAGTGATCATAACTGGGTACCACCATCGGCACTCCTCGCGGAGTGCTTCGCGGGTGCGCTGCGCTTACGCCGCGCTACGGGGGCCTGCCTCAGGTGTCGTAAAACCTACCAACACTGGGCAATTGCACATACCCGTAGCGCGGCGTAACGAAAGAGCGAGTGAAACGAGCGAAAGAGGCACCCGCGAAGGCGGCGCCCAGCCGCCCCGATCACGCCACCCTCACCCACCGCGCCATCGCGCCAACGCCCACCCATATGGCCCCATCAGCAACGCTCACCGCGTTGCTTCGCGGGTGCGCTCCGCTTACACCGCGCTACGGGTACATCGCCAACGATACGCATGGGCAGCCGCCCCGATCACGCCACCACAATCAACCGCGCCCCCACAAACCTGGCAACCAGCCAAAAAAAACCACCCATCAAGGGTGGTTTTGGTTTGCGACCATCATGCTTATAACAAAGGCTTAACCTTTCAGCACGCCCGAAAGTAACTGCTTGGCGCTGTCGATCAGTTCGTCCAGGTGTTGGGGGCCTTTGAAGCTTTCGGCGTAGATTTTGTAGAGCGATTCCGTGCCGCTGGGGCGGGCGGCGAACCAGCCGTTGTCGGTGGTGACTTTCAAGCCGCCAATGGCAGCCTGGTTACCAGGGGCCTTGACCAGTACAGCGGTGATGGGGTCGCCCACCAGGGTGGTGTCGGTAACGCTGGCGGCGGTGAGCTGCTTGAAGGCGTCCTTCTCTTCCACGCTGCACGGCGTGTCCACACGCTTGTAGCAAGGCTCGCCAAAGCGCTGGGTCAGCGTCTGGTAATACTCGCTGGGCGTTTTGCCGGTCACGGCCAGAATCTCGGCGGCCAGCAGGCACAGGGCAATGCCGTCCTTGTCGGTAGACCACGCCTTGCCGTCGCGAGTCAGCAGGCTGGCCCCGGCGCTCTCTTCGCCACCAAAGGCCAACCAACCATCGGAGAGGCCATCCACGAACCATTTGAAGCCCACCGGCACCTCGTGCAGCTCCCGCTCATGGGAAGCCACCACCCGGTCGATCATGGAAGACGACACCAGCGTCTTGCCAATGCGCAGCTCCTGGCTCCACTCGGGGCGGTGGCTCATCAAATAATCCACACACACCGCCAGGAAGTGGTTGGGATTCATCAACCCATTGGCATCCACGATACCGTGGCGGTCGGCATCCGGGTCGTTGCCGAAGGCGAGATCGAAGCGATCCTTGATGTCGAGCAGGTTGGCCATGGCCGCCGCGCTGGAGCAGTCCATGCGAATCTTGCCGTCGTGGTCCGGCGGCATGAACGCAAACCGGCTATCAATGGTGGTATTCACCACCTCCAGATTCAGCCCGTAATGTTCGGCCACCGCCTGCCACACCGGCAGCGCCGTACCGCCCATGGGGTCGGCCCCCAGGGTCAGGTTGGCCTTCTGGATGGCATCCATGTCCACCACGCGGCCCAGCTGGGCCACGTAATGAGCAGTGAAATCGTACTCCTGCACCTGGGCCAGCGCCTCTTCCAACGACACCAGCGTAATATCGCTCAACTGGCGCAGCAGGTAGGCATTGGCGCGCAGTTCGATCCAGCGGGTCGCTTCGGTATCGGCGGGACCACCGTGGTACAGGTTGTACTTGATGCCGCCATCTTCCGGCGGATTGTGCGAAGGCGTGATGATCAAACCATCGGCCTTGGCAGCCGGGTCACCCAGCGGGTGCTGAGTGTTGTAATGGATGATGGCCTGGCTGACCAGCGGGGTTGCCGTATAACCATGCCCCTTCTCAACCAACACCGGCACCTGGTTGGCCACCAGCACACGCAGCGCACACTCCCAGGCGGGGCGTGAAAGCGCATGGGTATCCAAGCCTAGAAACAGCGGGCCTTGGTAGTCTTCTTCTTGGCGGTAATCCACTACCGCCTGGGTGATGGCAATAATGTGCGCTTCGTTGAACGTGCGCTCGGTAGCGCGGCCACGGTGGCCTGACGTGCCAAAGGCGATGCGTTCCTTCACGACACTGGCATTCGGCGTTTGCTCATGAAATGCCTGGATAATGGCGTCCATCTGCTTCTCCCTTGCGTGAATCGCCACTCCTGTTGTGCGTTATCCAACGCGCACCTTTCAACATGACGACATGACTCATGAATAAAAACAATTCAGGACTAACCCACACTTAACGCAGCGTAGCCCAATAATAACTCAAGGCCGCCAGGGTAAAACCGTCTTCCAGTTTGCCCTGCGCCATTTGTAGCGGCAATAATGCCAGCGGCACTTTCACGATGTGTTCGGCTTCATCGTCGCGGTTACCCGCCACCGCCTCGGGCGGCAACGCCACCACATAAAGGTCGATACACGAAGAAAGAATGGCCGTATTAGGGCGCATTCTGCCCAACCAGCTCAAGTGTGCCGCATCGGCCACCAGCCCGGTTTCTTCACGTAGTTCTCGCAGCGCACACGCCGCCGAAGTTTCATTAACTTCACCATAACCACGGGGGATTTCCCAGGTCGTTTGACCGCCCTGCGCGGTACGGCACATTTCAAGCAACCAGACCTCATCGCCCACGATGGGCAATACCGCCGCGCCATTCCCCGAGCGGGGCTCGTCCACGTAGAAAAAGTCGCCGTTGCGCACCACCCGAAACCAAGGGTTCTGATACTCGATCATCGCTTCAGTTCCACCCCCATCACAAGTCATAGCCTGTTTTCAGGGCTGCCAGCGTCTCACGACGGCTGCCGATGGCAATACCGCTTTCCAGCAACCAGGGTGGAAAGCGTGAAAGCCCGGCAATGCGGTCCATCACGAAGGCTTCGCCTGGGGCCACGAACAGGCCATTGTAACAGGCATCCACCACCTCCAGCCGAAACTGGTCGCGCTGGGTAGCCGGCACCGCCAAGGTGCCCAGTGCCATGTACCAATCGGAGCGCGAACCCAGCGGCAAACCGCCTTGCTCGGCCAATGCCAGGGTATGTAGATGCACATGGCGCTGGCGTTCCGCTGCCGCTAACGCGGAAGGCGACTTCAAACGTGAATGGATATGTTCCGTTAACGCGCCGGGCTGCTTCGGTAATGCCACCACGGCGGGCTGATAACTGCTCAGTGTTTCATCGGCCTTTTTCAGGGCCTTCATCATATGATTCCACTGTTCAGAAGTTAAGTCTTTTTTGGCTACGCCGCCTAACTGAGAAACCACATAGTTGTCATCCAGTGCCGTAAAGTACTCCGCCAATGAAAGCTCACTGCCCAGATTAAACCCTCTAATCACCAACTTGCTTTCATTGTGCCGATCACTCTTGAACCAACGCTGTACAGCATCAGAAGAAAGTAACGAAATAATCGAGGGGTTATCCATCAATAAATTGGGCGACAACACCACTCCATCGGCAAACAATACCCCCGCCATGAAACGTGCCCGCACTTCCTGTTCACTCAAGCGGCGCACGGAATCGCAATTTGCCAAGAAAAGTTTTTCTTTTAATATCATTGACGTTTGCTCAGGCCATAAAAAAGCCAGCCCTGCGGCTGGCTTTGTGAAACGTAACACTTATCGCAGAACTAGCCCAGACGGTTGGCATCCTGCAATTTCAGTACGCCGCTCAACACACCATCTTCGTTCACCACAAGCAAAGAGGTAATGTTGGATTTCAACATGATGTTCTCGGCATCCGCGAACATTTCCGTCTCATTGACGGTCAGCGGTGTTTGCGTCATCACGTTGGCCGCCGTCATGCCATCGAAGCTATCGTGGTTGAACAATGCACGGCGCAAGTCACCATCGGTAATCACGCCTTTGATGGTGCCGTTATCGACCACCACGGCAATGCCCAGCCCCACCTGGGTAATGGTCATGATGACTTCTTTCATGTTGTCCTGCGAGGCACAAATGGGCAGCTCGGTGTGCATCACGTCCTTGACGCGAGTCAGCAAACGCTTGCCCAGGCTCCCGCCCGGATGGAAGACCGCGAAGTCATGGGGTTGGAAGTCACGACGTTCGATCAACGCCACCGCCAGGGCATCGCCCATGGCGAGTGTCACGGTAGTAGACGTGGTAGGCGCCAGATTGTTGGGGCACGCTTCGCGCTCTACCGACACATCCAATACCAGATCACAATTGCGGCCAAGGGTCGAATCCGGGTTACCGACCATCGCGATGGTTTTCACCCCGAAATGGCGCATAGAAGGAATCAAGCGAATGACCTCCTCCGTTTCACCACTGTAAGAGATCAACACCACCACATCGTCGGCAGTGAACATGCCCAGATCGCCATGATAGGCTTCCGCAGGATGCACGGAAAAACTGGGCGTGCCCGTTGATGCCAGCGTGGCCGCAATCTTGTTGCCAATGATGCCCGATTTGCCCATCCCGGAGATGATGACGCGCCCCGGCGTTTCGAGGATCATATTGACAGCTTGGTCGAAAGCACCATTGAGTCGGGCAGCCGCCGCTTCCAATGCACGAGCCTGTACTTCAAAGACTTCTTTACCGACACTGATACTCGACATTTGATTACTATCCTTTTCTATCACGTTGCTCTACCACTCATTGGGCGGCTCCACCGGATACCGAATGGAAGCCCTTCGCTGAATTGAACACATCTGCCCTTCCATGGGCGGTAAGAATGGCATCCGCCAGTTCTCGCACGGCCCCCTGGCCACCCGCTAAGGCCAACACACCGCTTGCGTGCTGCTTCACATAGCTGGGTGCATCCGCTACGGCATAAGAGAGCCCGCACGCCGCAAAGGCAGGAAGATCGATCGAGTCATCCCCGATACAGGCCGTTTGATCCGCCGTCACACCTGCTTGTTCCATCAACGCCAAACATGCCGCGTACTTGTCCTTTACACCAAAGGCGTGCAGGCCAATTCCCAGGTCGGCTACCCGCTTGCGCAGCGTGGGCGAATCTCGGCCAGAAAGCACGGCCACACGAATGCCGCACTCTTCCAGCAACCGCATGCCCAGACCATCACGCACATGGAAGCGCTTCAAGCATTCGCCCGTAGCATCGTAGTAAATGCCGCCATCGGTCAGCACACCGTCTACATCGGTAATCAGCAGCTTGACCTGAGCCAGCGGCGACACCGGTGCATAGGGCTTGCCTTCCAGGATCGCCCGCACTTTCTCCAAGCATTCGGGGGTATCCACCCCTGGCCCCGTCGGTTCGACCTCAAAGGCACGAATGCACAGGCCCGCTGCCAACAACCGAAGCTGCTCGAGCTGTTCGGTTTGCTCCAATGCCGAGGCAGGCAATTGGGCATACTGCTCCAGAATGCGCTTACGGTAGGCATACACGCCCACATGCTTTTTAAAGCCAGGGTGCTTATCGCCCTCACGGGGGTAAGGAATGGGCGAACGGCTGAAGTAAAGCGCATTACCCGCCTGCCCCAGCACCACTTTCACGGTGTTGGGGTTTTGGGCTTCTTCATCTTCGATGGCGTGGTAAAGCGTACCCACATCCACGGTGGGGTCGGCCAGCATGCCTTGGGCAAGCTGCTCTACATCACTCGGGCGAACCAGCGGTTCGTCACCTTGCAGGTTGATGTAGATATCAGCCTCTACCTGGCCCATCACTTCCACCAGGCGGTCGGTGCCGGAAGGATGATGCTTCGAAGTCAGCACCGCCTTGCCGCCAAAAGCATTCACGGCATCGACAATGCGCTGGTCATCCGTCGCCACGACCACGGTATGCGCAGAAGGCACCTGCTGTGCCTTCTCGAACACCCATTGCACCATGGGCTTGCCCAGCAAATCAGCCAACGGCTTACCCGGCAAACGGCTAGAACCAAAGCGCGCAGGAATGACCAGCGCCACACGATTAGCGGTAGACACAGCCGACTCCTTAATCAATTTCCAGCGCAGGCATGGCCTTCACGGCATCGTCGATGGCCTTGATCTGGGTGAGGACCGGCTCCAGCAAATGCAGCGGTAAAGCGCTGGGGCCATCGCACTTGGCGTTGGCCGGGTCGGGGTGGGCTTCCAGGAACAAACCGCCAATACCCACGGCCATGCCCGCACGGGCCAGTTCCAGGGCCTGCTTGCGGCGGCCACCGGAAGCGGCACCCAGCGGGTCACGCTGCTGCAGCGCGTGGGTCACATCGAAGATGATGGGCAGGTTGCCACAGGTGTTTTTCATCACCCCAAAGCCGAGCATATCCACCACCAGGTTATCGTAACCAAAGCTGGTGCCCCGGTCGCAGAGCATCAACTGGTCGTTGCCTGCTTCCTTGAACTTCTCGACGATGTTGACCATTTGCCCTGGGCTCAAGAACTGGGGTTTCTTGATGTTGATAGGCTTGCCCGTTTTGGCCAGTGCCATGACCAGATCCGTTTGGCGAGCCAAGAAGGCGGGCAGCTGGAGGATATCGACCACCTCCGCCACGGGAGCGGCTTGCCAAGGCTCGTGTACATCGGTAATCACGGGCACACCGAACGCTTTTTTCACGTCTTCGAAAATGCGCATGCCCTCTTCCAGGCCGGGGCCACGGTAAGAGTGGATGGAAGAACGGTTGGCCTTGTCAAAGCTGGCCTTGAACACGTAAGGGATACCCAACTTGCCACAGACTTCCACGTATTTTTCACAGGCCGTCATGGCAAGGTCACGGGACTCTAGCACGTTGATACCCGCCAGCAGGGTAAATGCCTTGTCGTTCGCGATAGAGATATTGTAGCCGTTCAAATTCATGGTCATCATTCCGTCTTTGATGGTGGTTCTTTCCAATGTTCAAGCTGTGCCTGGGTGAACTTGGGCTTACGGCCCCTGTTCCAGGTCACCCCATGCCTGACAATTTTTGCAGGAGTCCCTGCGATTAGCACATTTTCCTCGGTAAATTTCTTATTTACGAAAGAATATGCACCTACGATGGAATCATTGGGGATTTGTGAGCCTTTGCTAATTAAGCTGCCAACGCCAACCCACACATGATTACCAATTTTTACAGAGGTGGGCTTGTTAATACGTTGGCGTGTTTTAACATCTACTACTGAGTGGGCATCAGTGGTACGTATCTCTATATCGCGTGAGAACATGCACCATTCACCTATTTCAACATTACAACTTTCTTGGCAAAGTATGTAAACAGATTGAAACGTAGTATTCTTTCCTATCTTAACACTTTGACCATCCCCTTTAACCAACAATCGACCACGCACAACAGCATTATCATCAACCTGAATTGCGTTATTATCCCCTTGAACAGTAATATCTGCATGAAACTTAACGTGATCAGAAATAAAAATTGAGTTTCCCATACCTTTAACAGTAACTTTTCCTCTGCACTGATCATCTGAGAGATTAACATAATTATTATCTACATCGATGAAAGTTTTAAAGCCACTTTCAGATCGCCTATTAACCGATCTATCACTAGCAACAGAACTGACAATCACTGAACTCTTATTCGAACTAAAGAAACGAGAAATAAAAAAATCATAGAGACCCATTTTAGCTCCATGAGGAATGACCAATTTTAGCCAAATCCTTCAAGTCCTTTTCACGCTGAGAATAAGCTTTACGTTTTCTAACCACTTCAAGGTTAGCAAACTTAAAACCACGAATATAGACATGACATGAACGGTCAAAAATCAATTGATCGTCTGACATAAAATTAACAACATCTTTTGAATAGCCTTTTCGTACAACATCAATATTTTTTGTAATAGCCTTAGGCCCGTCTTCAAAGAAAGTATCTCGCACTTTCTTTGAAACACAAACATCTAAATCATCAGCATTACGAATACCATAAGCATTAAGAACAGCACCACCGACAGCACAAATCTCAGCATGAGGAACATTCATTGATGAGAAAAAAACCTTAGCCTCTTTAATCCACTCGCACAAATGATAACTTAATCCTTCGCTTCTCGAATTAATTAGCTCCAATGTCTGTTTGTGTAAAAAAATAGAGGCTAAATGACTTGTTTCTTCAAAACTATCGGAAGCATGAATAGTTGAGAAAACATCTTTTGGAACCAAGTGCTCATACTTATCTCTGAGCTTATCCTTGACCGCCAACAGTTTGTCACTAGTATCTTCAACAAACAAAACCTTTATTTTATTATTAAAAGAGGACAAAAAGGAAATTTTTTTAATTATACTCGGCATAAACTCAGCCACAGAATCTAAACTATAGATATCTTTAACTATTTCAGAAAAACCAACATCAGAAAAGCTATGCTCTATAGAGGTAACAATATTCACGTCTTCACTTATATCGTTAATTATTTCAGACCACACTTTTTCAACCGCTGGCCATAAAACAACAATTCTAGCTTTCCTATTGTATCGAACCCAACATAAAAGGAGCTCATTTAGCTCATCACGATTAAACCCTTTATCAACAAACCAATTAAAGTCCCAGTTTATACCAACGTCTCTAGACAGATATACAAAGCTAATATTTTTAATATCAAAATATAGCGACACCGCTAAGCGATGAGCACCGTTTAACAATTCATCATTTTTTGCCAATGGGATAGGGAAGCAAAAATCAAAACCATTAGCTTGAAAAGAGCGAATTAATGACTTAAATTCAAGAATATATTTTTGCAAATTTGTCTTAACGTTGCTAAATGGTTCAACACCTTTGGTCCTTAAATAAATATGTCTCAAATACAAAGCCTCAAGATCTATACTTGAGTTAACATGCTTTTTAAAAAAAGACTCAATATAAAGAATTTTAAAATATATATCAAATCGATTTGGGCCTATCAGGTCTGAAACTAATGCTTCACCAGCTAAATCATTATCAACGAGATACGTAAACACGGAGCTGGGAACTTTGGCACATCCCTTTTGAATAGCTGCTTGATAAAAGTGAACAGCTTCTGACTTTCCAAGCCTACGTTTGCAATCACCCATTATAATTAAAATCTCGTAATTCGTGGAATCTTGCGCATATGAAATATTTGCTATTTCAATACACCTCTCGTAATCACATCTTTTGTAAAGCAAAAAAGCCAAATCTTTATAAAGTGAATCTTTTTGTTCGCCTAAATTAATAGCATCATAAAAATACAGTATTGCATGATCATAACATGCAATCTCTTTGTAGCATTTAGCAATAGAAAAACTCCAAAATGCTTTTTGGGTTTTTTTTTCGCCCTTATAAGCTAAAGCCTTCCGAAAATTCAATATTGCATCATGATGTTTTTTTAAAGCTTTTAAACAAAAAGCTTTTTGTGCATAAATGTCAGCTGCGCCAGGTACAGCATCTGTCACCTCACAGTCTACTGCCTTAAGGGCTTGTCGAGCATCGCCTTGTCTCAAAAAGCACTTAGAAAGTTTAACATGGCCAGGTAAGTATGCAGGAAAAGATGCAACCAAACGAGCAAAGATACTCAACGCACTGTCAATATCATTAATAGCAAAAAAACAATTACCTACTCGGTAAAGTGTTCTTTTCTTTAAGGCATTTAGTTTTAAAAGCTTACCATAAGCAATCGAAGCCTCATTGAACAAATGCATACTGTAAAAAGCATCTGCGAATGACTCATGAAGTTTAGTATCATCACAGCTGGAATAGCGATGATACAACAACCTCAAACCATCCTCATCATTATTAGCCAAACAAGTCTCTATAGGATTATTTATTTTTTTCAAAACAATCCCCTTATAAACTATAAATTTCTTGTTCCATACGTATAAGCAAGGCTTGACACACTAACATGCCCGCAATAATAAACAAGGTAAATCTCTACCGATCCTTAACAACATCCCAACTAGTAAAGCATGCTATATAAAAACTTATACTTTAACCAAGTCAGAAAGCTGCTTCACGTTAAAATCAAAGCGGGTGCTAAAATCTTCAGCTTGACTCCACTCAGACCAACCAGAAACATACGCAAAATCTAAATCAAATTTTTTAGCTACGATAAAGTCGTATTTACTGTCGCCTATAAAAAGAACGGACTTAGAACTTTTGATACCGCCTAACTGTTTATCTAAAATGGCCTCTTTAGTATCTGGACTACCAAAAATACCACCATCAAAAAAGTAGGAAATATTCCTAGCCTGAAATACTTTACGTAATTCACTTTGGTCGCCACCAGATGCGACGAACCAACTTGCTGCTGATGTTTTTTCACGCAAGAGCTTAAGATCGTTGGCTATTTCACAAGCCATTAAACCATTATAAACTTCCGTGGCGTAACAGTTGAGTAAGGCTTCATGAGCAGCTACGCTTTTGGCATTGCCAACGATACTATCTAAAAAGAATGAAAACTTTTTATATCTTGAGACCCCGCCATTTTGAACATGGTGCTCAACTAACTTCCTTGCGGCAGCCTCGCCATAAGGCAAGGCTGTTTTATAAAAGGCATCTGTTTTAACTTTGTTGGAATTTAAGATAACGCCATCACAGTCAAAGATAATTACTTCATAGTCAGCAATTGATTTTTTCATTTAACACCTAATGAACGCATTGCTGCTTCTATCTTGGGCACATCTGAAGGGATATCAACCGCAAGGCTACCGGGTTTTGTCTCCACAAGACGTATTGTTTTATTCATTTCAAGGAAGCGTAAAATTTCAATATCTTCACTATACTCAAGCTCACTTTTACGTCCAAAACCACGAAACGAAATCAACTCATCTTTAGTAAATGCATAAATGCAGACTTGTTTTTTATAACGCACTGGAGCGCACTTTTCATCTTTATAGCCTGGCAAAGCTACACGTGACATATAAACAAGCCTATTGTCCTCTGTAGAAATAACTTTAGGTATGTTAACGCTTTGGGGATCTTCATTACTGGAAACCCAGCTAAACCCATTGACCACATCCTGCATATTTTCAATCTTGGCATCTCGGATTTTAAGTATATCCGCAGGATCTACTAATGGTTCGTCGCCTTGAACATTTATATAAATATCGGCATCAATTTTTAATGCTGCTTGAGCAAGCCTATCTGTACCTGTCAAAGCATCATCTGTCGTTAAAACAGACTGAAAACCTGCCTGTTTTACAACATTTGCAATGCGTTCATCTTCAGTTGCAACATATACATTCTCACGGCCAATGGCCCGTGCAGACAACTCTGCTACCCAAATAACCATTGGCTTACCTAATAACTCAACCAATGGCTTTCCTGGGTAACGGCTAGAACCATAGCGAGCAGGAATTAACACTACACTTCTCATAAACTATACCTTTAAAGTGCGTAAACAGATTCAGCATGGAGGCCATAACGAGTTGGGGTTATCGATATCAGGTCAACTGCTTTTTCATTATTTAAGTACAATTCAAAAAGCTGATGCATTTCTTGACTACGTGGGTCATCGGCACCATAACCATCAAATCCAGCCATAATTATTTTTTTTACTTCTCCACTAGTAAGCACAGCTAGTGCGTAAGCCACCACCAAAGAGGTTGGCACAGTACAGGAGTGTGGCTCAAATGTGAAAGTTTCTGATTCTACTTTTAACCCATAATCAAGCACTTCTTTTTTGTTTAAAGCGATTTGCACGTCGTCAGGCAGCATCGAAAAAGGAGTAATCAAAGGTTGTGGCAGCCGAGTGTGAGTCTCGCAATCAGCCAACAACCGTACCGGATGGCACGCTACGCGAAAATCAATATATTTTGCGTCAACAGCAGTTTGCGTGTTCAATGCAACTACTAATGGATTAGTCTGCTCAATGTAGCGCTCTAGGGCTTTACGGTGATTAGCAACACCCGGGCCTGTACCTAACAAAAGTACCTCTCGACCGCTAAATAAACTCTTAGGAGACCAATTACCTCTAGCTTCGCCACGGTAAAAATGTCGAGCAGCATCAAGCGTATTAAGACTAAATTTCTTGCCTCCCTCTACCTTCAAATGTTCGATTACAGCTAAAACGTCCTCTTCATTATAGCGAGCATCACTGAGCATCTCTTGGATATAGGTGGGATGAATACCGTACTTACCTGCTAAGTAATAATAAGGATTAGTGCCCCACCCATAGTGTGCTTGCATAGGCTTAAAGTGCTTACGAAGCAAGGCCATAAGTGGCACCATACTTGTTTTTTTATCACGACGCTCGGCTAACTCAATAGCGAGTTCTTCGGTCCGTGCATTACCAGGTCCACGGCCCATTCCTGTTACAGTGGCATCAACCCACGTTACACCCTCATCAATCGCACGCAATGTATTCGCAAGGGCCAAGCCCAAATTATCATGCGTATGAATACCCATAGGGCCAGACCATTCGGTCCGCATCCACTGTATAATTTGCGCAGCCTGATTTGGGCTCATACTACCCATACTATCGGCAAAATATAGCGAATCTAATGGGTATTTTTTAGCTTCACGAGCGAGTGCTTTTACTTCATCTTCTGTTCGATCTGCCACCTGCATTAAATTGAAGCCAACCTTAAAACCTCGCTCCTTTAGCCAAGTAACGGCCGGCAGCGATCCAGTAAATTCATGTACATGGCAAGCTATTCGAACTAGCTCTACTGGTGAGTTAGATGCATCGTTAGGAAATAAACGTTCAAGTACATCAACTTGAGGGATCTTACCTACCAACTCACTACCGTTAACCATTACGCCGACAGTAAGTCCAGACGGAATGATAAGACCATTCAAAAACTCATCAGTTGTAAAAGCACAAGGACCTTGAAAACCATGGTTCTTGAGTGAACGCAAGCCGAGTTCAACAATATCAACACCTGCTGATTGCATCGCATCTAAATATTCGCGTATGAGATCCTCAGAAAAATCCCATGCGTTATAGTAGCCACCATCACGAAGAGTACAATCAAGAAACTTAATGTCAGACATTCTAGGCTCCATACACGACTTTAGCAAATTGGGGTTTATTCTCTACTATCCATTTCAAACAATCTTCAATTGAACATTCGAGCTTAGTTTGAGGATGGAAATAGGTAGTGTAATATATGAACACTCCAGCAAACAAAGACTCAACTGTCAATTTTTTTCGAGGTGCTGTAACTTGGGTCATATCTTGAGTAAGCCCCCAACCTGCATAGAAAGGGACACCATAACATCTGACAGCTACTCCAGCCATCAAAGCTTCTAAGCCAACACCACTAGTCATTACGTAAACTTCATCAACCTGTTTTATCAGAGATAGAATATTACACTGTTCAGAAATAATGTGAACTTGTTTCAAAGAAGAGTATTTGTTAACGATTTTAATATTGCCCTCTTTTGCACCTGCTATGGTTTCAGGATGAAGTTTTATGTAAACATCGCTACCAGAAGCTACAGCATCCCTTACCATGTCTTCAAACTCAAATTGCTCACATTGCCCATAAATAATTGAATTATCATTTTTGGTCTGGTCAATAACCAAAATTCTGTTTGAGCCATTCCTTTCAGGCAATACGATATCAGGAGAATTATTATATTTTGTTATATTGCAAGAAACAATTAAGTCAATATTCCTCCTAGACCTATTTATAACATCTTCACTAGCAATATCAGTGTTAGTTAGAAGCAACTCCTGAATCTCAGAGCTTGTAGTTGTATCATAAAATATACCTTTACTGTCGAGCACTAGTGAAAAATTGAACATCTTTTCACTAGGAAGATGCATTGAAGAAATAAAGCCATATTCTGCTAACCTGAAGTCTTTGCCATAAATATTAGCCATTTCTTCAGCTCGTATCCCCGTACCTGATCGTCCAAATCCAATAAAACAAATATTATCAGATCGACGAATAGAGCTTAACATATTGCTTTTACAACCATTGGGCATACCATTTAGGTACGCAATGTGCTGTACTACCTCTTTTCCAGGTAAATATTCAACTTCTTTTTCAAATATTCTATAACCTTGCAAGCCTGGTGAAAAACTTATTACTCTATCGTAGCTTTTTATGCTTTTGCTAGACTCAGACAACTTTTTCAGATATGGATTAGAATTTAAATAATCATCATCAACTAAGCTGGCAAACACTTTTGCTTCTTTATCCCAGTGATGGCGCGCGCCAGCGGTAGCATTACTGTCTGCATAATGATAACTAGCAACAGGCTCGTCAGAAGAAAATGAGAATCCATGACATTGATCACGTTTTAAAGGACCTATTAATTTATACAGTGAATAGCAAATCATAAGACCAGAAGTAGGTGGCCCACCAAGTATATTTTGCAGCTCATAAAAATCATTTGGATTAAAAAATGAAACAGGCGTGCCTGTTGCAACATAATCCAATATACCAAACCAATCACCATATGGCCTATGCATTCGATTAGAGCCAGTAAAAACAACCAGCTTCAGTTCTTCATCTAAATCATTCTTAACGTATGGATGAAAAGGCATTCTTACCCATATATCAGTTTTACTTCCATAATCCAAATGATACGGATATGACGTATTGTATGAGTTAAATCTAATTACCAACTTGTGGCTATCAATCAGCTCACCTTTTTTCGTTCCAATTTCGTTTGGGGAATTTCCTACAACACAGACAGAACCATTTGCTTCCTTAACCAAACTTTCGAATTTATTTTTATTCGAAAGCAATTCTTTAAATAAATTATATTCATTATCGCTTATATTCACTTGATCTATTTTGTTAGCCATTGCGAAACGTAATGGCAAATATTTACTAGCATTCGCCTTAAGCGCCATCGCTTGCTTATAACAAAACAAAGCCTCACCCTTTTTACCCACTTCATTATTCATAGCTGCAAACAACAATAA
Organism: Halomonas sp. 141; assembly: GCF_002810305.1. Classification (NCBI taxonomy): domain Bacteria; kingdom Pseudomonadati; phylum Pseudomonadota; class Gammaproteobacteria; order Oceanospirillales; family Halomonadaceae; genus Halomonas; species Halomonas sp. 141. The sequence goes on along the minus strand of NZ_PINZ01000025.1, from coordinate 4,687 downwards.
CAAACTACCATACTGTGGTTTTTTTTTATCTACAGCCGAACAAGTTTTCAAATAGCGTTTGAACTCTAACAGAGTGGATTCAGATAATGGGCGTCTCTCCCATTCGTAAGAGAAATAAGAATATGCAGCATGTGTTAGACCATTCGCTAGCGACATTGCCATTTTAAAGTCATAAGCGGTTTGGTCTCCAAAATCACCTATCTTAAGCCTACACTGTGCTCGCTTTAAGTATAGATCAGAAGAAGGCTTTTCTTCTATTAAATCTGAATAACACTCTAATGCTTCCTTATACATGCCTCTTTCATGACAAAAGAAAGCCCTTTTTCTCAGAGCTAACTTTTCCCTATAAAGCTTTTCTTGCATTGGATCAAGTAAGCTTAAATCTAAACCCTTTTTACTCCACTCCGCTGCTATATTTTTTTCCTTTGGTAAAGTTTCTTGTATAATTTTTTTCTTTGGTAAAGTTTCTTGTATATTTTTTTCCTTCGGTAAAGTTTCTTGGTTGTTTTTTACTTCCCTACTGTCAGATATCAACCCTACAACTTTCTGAAAGCTTAAGTTATTCCCATTGACAGGATTAAAATACTGTGGATATACAAAATAGGAAACAGCGAAAACTTCTTCTAATTTTAAATCACGCCTCCTTCGCGTATTAGGCTGCCTATCATCCGTTAACCCCCAACCAGAATAAAAAGGGCAACCTAATGTAGTGACTTTAATACCACGCAGCAGTGCTTCAAAACCGCCCAGCGATGTGATCGTATAAACATGATCGACCGTCTCGAAGGCATTCGCTAATGGCACGTCTTTTTTCAATACTAGTGCAATATTTTCAACATCAGCCGGATTTGATTGATACGGCCTATGCCCATTCATCACATCAGGGTGAGGCTTGTAGATGATCTGTGCGCCCGGGTTTTCTTCAACGGCCAAGCGTACTACATCGTTGTTGGTCAGCTTTTTCTCACAACCATATTGGATGGACGCATCATCTTCTACCTGACCAAGTACCAAAATACGGTTTTGGGTTTTAGGGCCGTATATCTTCTCAATATTTACTGTTTCACTATTATTGTATTTGCTCACCCCTGTTTCCAAGAGCAGCTTGATCCCTTCTTTTGCCTGAGCGATCAACTCCGGCTTGCTCGTAAAGTCAAAGCTATTCAGTAAATCTTCTAGTTCAGAAGGCCTTGTAGCATCAAAATAGGGTGTTTTGCTGTCCAGGCACAATGACATGGGTGGTGCTTTGGTAGCGCCCAGTTGTACAGAGCGCACAAAGCCGTCTTCAACAAACTTGGTCGGAATTTCTTCTTCTCTTAAAAACTCCAGAATATATTCAGGCGCTTTGAAACCCCAGATAAACACCTGACAGGAATCTTTTAGAGAAATAATTTGCTTGCGATACTGTGAATTGAACTGACTTTTTTTAATATCTTTTGGCAAGAAAATAAGGTCATATTCCGAGAAGTACATCCGAAGATATGTCTTCCAGGTACTGAATCCAACGACAAAAATCTTAGGTTTCCCCTTTTTTAATTTTTTGTTTTTCTGCGCATCTTCAAAAAACATGACGGGGTGTTTAAAAAACTTGGTCAACTTACTCACTGTTTCACCTATTAATCGAAATATGAATCACGAAGGGCTGCGTACTGGTCGCGCAGCTTTTGATATTCAGTTCTTGCCACTTCCATTTGTTTTTTGGCCGCTAGGACTTCTTGCTCGTTCGCACTTCCACTCTCTCCTTGAGTTTGATTATCGCCATCTTGCTCTGCCATGTTGTCATGATATGCCTTGATGGCATCGTCCACGCTGTCGTACCAGATAGCATCACCATTGTTTATCCATATTCCTGCATCGCATAATTCACGCAAAATGCCTTCACTGTGTGAAACGATAATAATGCTGGCCTTACCGACCTTCTCTTTAAATGCTGATGTGGCTTTCTTGCGGAAACGCAAGTCGCCTACGGATGTTGCTTCGTCTGATATATACACATCGAAATCAAAGGCAAGCGACAGACCAAAGGAAAGCCTTGAACGCATGCCTGATGAGTATGTGCGTACCGGTTCATCAAACGAACTGCCTATCTCCGCAAAGTCCTGTACGAACCGAATGACTCGCTGAACCTCTGCAACATCACTCCCTTGCGCCCTGGCCACGAATTTGACGTTCTGCCGCCCCGTCATGTTGTTCTGCATGCCGCCCGATAGCCCCACTGGCCATGAAACGCGGCTGTGACGAATAACTTCACCCCTTTCAGGTGTATCCATACCAGCGATCAGGCGCAACAGGGTCGATTTACCTGCGCCGTTGGGGCCAATCAACCCCACGCTCACGCCTTTGGGTATGATGAGGTTGATATCTTTCAGCACCCAATCGCTACCGTGGTGGTTGTGGTAACGCTTGTAGAGGTTTTTGATTTCGATCATTTGGTAGTGGTTGCCGATGGTGTTTCGATGCGGTGTGGTGGCGTTTCAGCATTCTGTTGCGTGAAGGGCCACCGCCGCGGGTAATTGCACGCTTTCGAGGTTGGCGGTGTTCGTAGCGCGGTGTAACCGGGGGGCACCCGCGAAGCAGCCCGTTAGGGGTGCCGATGAGGCCAATGAGCTTTGCTCGATCACCGTGGCTCAATCGGGGCGGCTGGCGCCGCCAACGCGGGTGCCTCTTTCGCTCGTGACCTCGCTCTTTCGTTACGCCGCGCTACGGGGTGATTGCCGCCATTCGAGGTGTTGCCGCGATGATCGTTATGCCGCGCTACGGGGCAGTGGTTCCATATAGGTAACAGGCATCGGGAAATTATGAGCCGTTAGTCATTACTTAGCTGCCAGCCGCATATGGATAATTTTTTGATAATAAGCGCTTAACTGTCTCTTTTTCTGCCTTAATGCATCGATTTCGGATCTCGTCAGCGGTTCTGAAGCCGACGAGATAACTTGATTCGTTGGCGGTGAGGGCTGAGATGTGTATTCCGAAGATATTTTTGATTTCATCAGAGAAACGCTCCTCCAATAGCTGAGTTTGGTTTCTTTTGGAAATGCATACACTCTATCCATTGCATTGTCTCAAAATGTGCAGCTGATCGATCTCCGTAACATACTTGGCCTGTTGATTAGCCATTATGAACCTTCACTTCTTTCCCTTTCCGAGCGTACATCGCTTCCAGCTCACCTTTGAGCACGCTGCGGGCGGTTTGTTCGCCGTGCACCAGGTGGATGGTGTGTGGCCAGCGGCGCATGCGTTTGACGAAGTTGAGCAGGTCTTTCTGGTCGGCGTGGGCGGAGTAGCCGCTGATGGAGGTCACGCCTGCTTTGATATCGTATCGCTGGCCGTCGATCTCGACCCAGCCGCCACGGGGGGCGTATTGCTTTATGGCGCGGCCTGGGGTGCCTGCGCCCTGGTAGCCGACGAATAGTACCTGGTGGCGTTCATCGCCTAGCATGGCTTTGAGGTAGTTCATGATGCGCCCGCCTGCGCACATGCCGCTGGCGGCGATGACCACCGCTGGGCGGCCGGTGTTGGCCAGGTAGCTGACCGTTTGCTCATGGGCTTCGTGGCTGTCTACGGTGTAGAGGTTGGCGAAGTTGAGCGGGTGGCGGCCACTGCGCAGGCGGCGCTGGGCTTCATTATCCCAATAGGGTTTCAGCTCTCGATAAACGCTGGTGAAGCGGGCGGCCAGCGGTGAATCAACGATGATTTCCAGCGTTTGCCATAGACTTCTGGGCAGCCCGCGTTTGGCGTTGCGTTCGGCTTCGTGAATGATGCCTTCCAGTTCGTAGAGCAGCTCCTGAGTACGGCCAATGCTGAAGGCGGGCACCATCACGGTACCGCCGTTGGTGAGCGCTTGCTCGATGGCCTGTTTCAGCGTGGCGCGGCGCTGGCGGCGGTCGGGATGTTGGCGGTCGCCGTAGGTACTTTCGAGTACTAATTGTTCACAGCCATAGGGCGATTGCGGGGCGGGCAGTAGCGGTGCGTAGGGAGCGCCCAGGTCGCCACTGAAGACGACCCGTTCCTTTTCGCCGCTGGGGTGCTGGTGAGCCACTTCCACGTAGCTGGAGCCCAGTATGTGCCCTGCCCGCTTGAGCTTCACGCGGGTGGTGATGTCGCCTTCTTCGGTTTTTTCAAACACGCTGTGCCATTTTCCATAGGGCACACTGATGAGCTGGGAAGCCAACTGCTGCTGGAAGCGCTCGATCAACTGGGTGTTACGGGTGAAACCGATTTTCAGGGCGTCTTCGATCACCAGCGGCAGCAGTTTGGCCGAGGGGATAGAGCAGATGATGGGCCCTTTGAACCCTGCCGCCAGTAGGTAGGGCAAGCGGCCTACATGGTCGATATGCACATGGGTGATGACCAGTGCCTTGACGGTGCTGATATCGAATTCGATCTGCAGCTGCTGGAAAGCATCTTCTTTTGCGTCTTCGCCTTGGAATAGCCCGCAGTCGATCAGCAGTGAGTGTTCGCTATCGAGGGTGAGCTGGTGGCAACTTCCGGTGACGCCTGTGGCACCGCCGTGGTGGGTGATGTTGAGCATTGAATTCCTTTTCGTGCTTGCTTTGGGCGGTAAGGCGTATGGAGCGTAGTGGCTTGATCGGGGCGGCTGGCGCCGCCTTCGCGGGTGCCTCTTTCGCTCGTTGCTCTCGCTCTTTCGTTACGCCGCGCTACGGGGTTGGTGCCGCCATTCGAGGTG